>DAIDAH010000300.1 GCA_027310735.1 Methylotenera sp.
GGCAACAGCAGACACGTGCACAACTGCCAGCTATCAGCCAGAAACTGGCCAGCATGCTGGCTCAATATGGCTTAACCCCAACGGCAGGCACCGCATTATTTCAATTCGTATACACCGCGCAAGCAAAAGTATGGCAACAACACTTTGCACAACAAGGTATTTTGGTGCGTTTATTTTCCGACTGCTCCGCATTACGATTTGGCCTGCCAACAGAGGATGGTTGGCTAAAGCTGGAAAAGGCACTTGAATCATTTAAATAAGCATCGCCCTAACAAAAGAAAAAATCGCACAAAACTTTTACGTCTACACTTAAATGTCTTTTATCTGACTTAAAGCTGACAATCAATTATTTGTTGCGGGATTCTCAGTATTTTTATTTTCCTCTTTATCCTTAGACGCCTTATGTGCCTGATCCGCAGCCTCTTTAGTTGCTTCAACAGCTTTTTGTGCAGAATCTCTAGTCGCTTTAACTGCCCTCAGCGCAACCTCCTTGCTGGATAAAGCGACTTTCTTTGCGGCATCTTCAGCTTTACGTGCAGCTTCTTTAGTTGCCAACGCACTCTTCTTGGCCGCTACTTCTGCATTTTGCGCAGCTTCTTTGGTTGCCGCGGTTGCCTTGACCGCTGACTCCTCAGCTTTCCGTAGTGCATACTGGGCTGCGACCTCAGCTTTATGTGTCGCCTGTTTCACCATTTCAGCGGTCTTTTTGGAAACATTGCTGATTGCCTGCTCAGCCTTATCGGCTGCAATATTAGCTTCTTCGGCGGCCTTATTTGCTGCCTCACTAGCTTCTTCAGCGGCCTTCCTTGCGACTTCCTCAAACTTCTGTACAGACAGATTATCCTCCACCCCCTCTTTAATAGGATATTCTGCAGCCTGCACACACGCACTAATCAACAGCACGGATAAAGTTAACCATCTGCTCAGATTCATCATATTTCCTTTCAGATAATTAAGTACATTCAAATGTAGAACCATTAATTATTGCTATTAATGGTCTATCTCACCCCTTTTCTGGCGTTAATGACTCCGACCATCTGTCGTCAATACTTACCCGTAAAAAGCGCAGTGAGGTATCACATAGGATGGCTTAAGCTACTCATTTGGTATCTCTCGAATTGCATTCTTTATGTAAGACTCTGCAGCATTTAACTCACGCAGTGCAGCTCTTACATGGGCACTGCTACCAACTTCTCCAGTGTTTTTTTCAAGACTTTCTTTGGCGTCATCAATGGCAATGAGTGCCAATTTAAGTTTTTGCTTCGCTAACACTGATATTCCCCAAGCGTTAATTACTTAACAGTAAATTAGATATCGATTTATATCGGCATTAATTGCTCAGTTCTATTAAAGGACTTACCCAATTGCAATCATTCTACAAAGATACTTTGCATTAGCTAACTTTGATGATCTAGCTCAGCATAGGCATGCGCAGACACCTTTCACTTTGAATACATTATTTACTCAATAGTAATGCGGTGCCCTCCTCCTTTTTTGTTCTTTTTAGCTAGAGTGAGTGTCAGCACACCATTCTCATAACGAGCCTTGCTGGCTGGTTCATCAATATCAGCCGACAATTGAAATCCACGCGAAACTTCGCCGTAATATCGTTCGGTACGCAATGGCTTATCGTCTTTAGTTTCACTATCTATCTGACTAATATGTGCTCGAATATTGATTACACTTCCATCAATATTCACATGGATATTTTCCTTTTTAGCACCGGGAATCTCGGCATGAACGATAAATTCATTTGGATTTTCGTTTACATCGACTTTAATCTGTGTCGGTAAAGAATCACCGTGCAAGGGTTTTACAAAATAGCCAGTATTAACATCACGGAACAATTCGTCGAATATGCTACGGTTTACAAACGTGCTTAAGTTTTTCAAGTCATCTCTCCTTTGCATTAAAGGGAACCTTCTGATACCGGATAAATTTTATGATGAAAGGCACAAATTCAATATACGTATGAATACTTATATGTAAGGGAATCACTAGTAAGCCGACTAATGGATACCATTAATTACCTGTGAGTCAAAAAAATGAAATATTTACTGAAAACAATCTTAATGCTGTCACTCATGTTTGCAGGTACGGTGATGGCTGGAACACTACCTTATACGCAAGCCACCTTCGACAAACTGCAACATGAAGGTAAGCCAATTCTTGTTGCTATTCAAGCTGACTGGTGCCCAACTTGCCGTGCACAGGCACCTATTATCGAATCGCTGCTCAAACAGAAAAATTATCAGGGGATCACATCACTACGCGTAGACTTTGATAATCAAAAAGATATTGTTCGGGCATTTCATGTGTCTAGGCAAAGTACGCTTATTGTATTTAAACATGGTGAGGAAGTCGGTCGCAGCTTAGGTGACACAGCGCCGGAAAGCATAGAAAATCTATTGCGCAAAGCCCTTTAGGAGCCGCATATGTTTACTGAACTCGGCACTTATGGTCTTAGCTTTTTGGCAGGCACGCTGTCTATATTATCTCCCTGCGTACTGCCGCTTGTACCCATATTAATTGGTTCGGCGGTCATGGCGCATCGCTTTGGCCCATTCGCATTGGCTGCTGGGCTGGCATCCTCTTTTACGATTGTTGGCGTATTCATTGCCAGCGTTGGTGTAGCCATTGGACTGGATCA
Source organism: Methylotenera sp. (assembly GCA_027310735.1). GTDB lineage: Bacteria > Pseudomonadota > Gammaproteobacteria > Burkholderiales > Methylophilaceae > Methylotenera. The sequence continues at coordinate 2,651 of DAIDAH010000300.1, forward strand.
GGAAGTATTTCGCAATATCGCGGCAATATTGCTGATTCTGTTTGGCATCACCCTACTTTCTAGATCGCTACAAGAAAAATTCGCCGTGGCTTCATCGGGCTTAAGTAATTCAGGACAATCTGTACTGAGCCGCATTTCAACTGATGGTCTATTCGGTCAGTTTCTTCTG
>DAIDAH010000301.1 GCA_027310735.1 Methylotenera sp.
GGCTTGTATCACCCGCCACCACATTGCGAATATCTGCCACCAAGCTTGGTTCTGGCAAGTCTCGACCGAAGTTCACCCCACTTAAGTGATATTTAGGTTTATTCGCGCCGCAGACAAAATCGCTCATCAATGCAACGGTTCTATCGGCAATCACGGCCACATTTGCACCCACGCCCACTGGGCCAATAAAGCCTGGCGGGCAGTTCAGGTTAGCGCGAATTTCTTCTTCTGTCGCAAACCTAAAGTCATTTAGACCTGCCAACTTGCCAACTTTTACTTCATTCAGATTATGGTCGCCACGTAGTAGCGCCAAATAGAACCGCTCATTTGCAATCAGTGCGATGGCTTTTACCGTACGCTCTACGCCAATATTCAACAGTTTTGCAACATCCTCACAGGCAGTTTGTTTAGGCGTATCAACTTCTTGCATAGTCTCGCCAGCAGTTGCTCTGCTATCACCTAAAGGCAATGCCTCGGCCAACTCAACATTCGCTGCGAAATCAGAAGTATCGCAATAGGCCAAGCCATCTTCGCCTGAATCAGCCAACACATGGAACTCATGCGAACCATCGCCACCGATGGCGCCCGTATCAGCTTTAACCGCACGGAACTTCAAGCCTAAACGATTAAACACATTGCTGTAGGCTTGGTACATGGTTTGATAGGTTTGCTCTAAAGACGCAAAGTCCGTATGAAATGAATACGCATCTTTCATCATAAATTCACGCGCACGCATCACACCAAAGCGTGGGCGAATTTCATCTCTAAACTTGGTTTGAATCTGATAAAAATTAAGTGGTAACTGCTTGTAACTGCGAATTTCTTTGCGAGCAATATCCGTAATCACTTCTTCATGTGTAGGGCCAAAGCAAAATTCACGCTCGTGCCTATCCTGAATTTTAAGCATTTGTGGGCCAAACACAGCCCAACGACCTGTTTCTTCCCACAGTTCTTTTGGTTGCACGGCTGGCATCAACAACTCTAGCGCACCAGCCTTATTCATTTCGGCGCGCACAATCGCCTCCACCTTACGTAGTACACGTAAACCTAAAGGCATCCAGCTATACAGCCCAGAGCCTAAACGCTTAATCAGGCCTGCACGCACCATAAGAATATGGCTTTGCAACTCGGCTTCGTTAGGAGCTTCTTTTTGAGTGTTAAAGAAAAATTGTGAGGAGCGCATGGTATGTTCGAATCATTGCAAAATCAAAACGCGAATTTTACAGAGAATCAGGCAGTTAGTCAGCAAGACTTACTCAAATGCCACTGTAAGCAGGCTAAATAATTACTGGCGCATTAGGTAGTTCGTTGATATTTTTACCGCTCGCTGAATAATGTTGCGCTAAATGCTCACCAATTCGTGCAATGCCATATAAAACGCCGGCTTCAAATTGACCACGTCTAAATTGCGCTTCCATCTCATGACAAATTTTCCCCCAGCCATCTTCACCTACATGCTGATGTACGCCACGGTCTGCCAAAATTTCAAAATCGTGGTCGGCTAATAGCAAATAAATGAGTACGCCGTTATTGTGCTCGGTATCCCATACCCGCATTTGCGAAAACATTTCAATGGCGCGTTGTTTCGCTGACTTGTCTCTTAAAATATCCAACACATGCAAATTGGTTTCTACAATAAAACAAATCTCGCCTGAATGCTGATTTTCGCTATCAGCAATAGCCGCTTCAATACGCCGCATAGACGCGACAGGGAAATATCGCTTAGCGACGCCCGGTAGAATCAGTAAATGTCTAAATAAACGTTTGATGAGTTTGAATGACATTACCAATCTCCCGATGCGCCACCGCCGCCAAAACCGCCGCCACCACCTGAAAATGGGCTACCACCACGACCAGAGCCGCCGAAGCCACCCATGTATCCTAAGCCAGAAGGACCAACCAAGGTAACAAAAAATGTCACGAAACCAAACAAAATTGCAGTTAACAACCCGCCACCGAGCATCCAGACCAGAAAACCTATGACACCGCCATTAAGTGTCCCGCCAAAAAAGTTACCGAAAATAGCTCGGAGTATTCCGCCGATAATCAAGCCGCCGAATAACAATATCGGCAGCATGCTTTCAATACTAGAACCTTTACCGCTCTGGGCTGGCGCTGGTAACTGCTCACCTTCAATCAAGCCCATGAGCTTGTCAGTCGCGTTACTAATACCGGTGTAATAGTCGCCTTGCTTGAAACTCGGCGCCATCACCTCACTGATGATGCGTTTAGCGGTTAAGTCTGGAATGGCGCCTTCCAAGCCATAACCTACTTCTATGCGCATTTTTCGATCATTTTTTGCGACCAGAATCAATATGCCATCATCCTGCTTCTCACGACCGAGCTTCCATGCATCAACCACGCGAATGCCATATTGGGCAATATCTTCAGGCTGCGTACTTGGCACAATTAACACCGCGATTTGGCTACCTTTTTGCTGTTCAAAAGCCGTTAATTTAGCTTCGAGTTGGCTTTGTTGTTCAGCGGTGAGGGTTTGCGTTAAATCGGTCACGCGCGTTTTGAGTGTAGGCACAGCAACCAGCTCTGCCAGCACAGAGCATGATAGCAACATCATACAAAGCGCCAACAAGCTCGCTGACAGGTGCTGTTTCAGTTTAATCATCGCTTGATTACGATATTAAATTGTGATTTCTCACTACTTTATCAAGCTACTTTTTATCGCCAAAATCTACCGTAGGCGCAACCGAAATGGCTTTTTCATTCGCCACAGTG
>DAIDAH010000302.1 GCA_027310735.1 Methylotenera sp.
GACTGATATTGTTCATAGGTATCGTGCTTGCATGGTATGTACCCGCCGAAATTTATTATCCTGGTTTCATAAAGTATTTTATTGTCGGTGAGCACTTTCATAGATTTATCGACCCAGGTTGGAAGGGCGATATGTATGGATACGCACATAGAGTAGATATTGGGATGATCTGGGCTTATTGGGCTGTATCAATTGCAATTTGGCTTCCTGTATTTATTTTTGGCTTGTATAAAGACCGTCCGCTATTTAACCGGAATAGTGATGCAGAGAAAAAGTGGCTTTGGGCTTGGGTGTTGGCTCCATTATTATTTTTTACATTTTCACGTAATATTATTTGGACCTATACGCTTACAGCTTTACCTGCCTTTTCAATTTTGGTGGCGAAGTCTTGGCCAACATTAAATCAAAGATTTAAGCAGTTAATGCAAGTAATCATTGCTTGCTGGATATTATTTTTAATTATTGCAACCTTTTCATGGTTTCCACATTTGGCCGAAGAAAAATCAGCGCGGAAATTGGTGCAGGAAGCAGTAGCTAAATATCCGAATTTACCTTTATATTCATTTTCTGGTCACACGTTTTCTGTCAGTTACTATACGCAAGGAAAAGTACATCTGATTGATGACCAGAAAATGTTAAATGATGTGCTACATACGTCTGATAATCTGGTCATTATGAATACTGATTTAGCAAAAGAAACAGAACGTAATGGTCAGGGCAAGGTTATTGATGTTAATGCAAATCGTGCCTTACTAATGACTCAACCTCAATTGAAGTAATCTGAAAATGCAAGCTCAACCATTCGTTTCGATTGTGATTCCAGCTTACAATGAGGCCGCATCCATTCGGCATACGATTAGCGAAATAGCTCAAGTACTAAACTCACACTGCCATTTTGAGATTTTACTCGTTGATGATGGTAGCAAGGATGCGACGGCATTAGTTGCACATCAGTTAGTGCAAGAGGTAGACTGCTTGATCTATTTGCGCTTATCCCGTAACTTTGGAAAAGAGGCTGCAATTAGTGCTGGTTTGCATCGGGCAAAAGGGGATGCCGTCATGATCGTAGATGCTGATGGCCAACATCCTCCTGAGTTGCTGTTAACTTTTATGCGGTTATGGCAAGAGGGCTATGAAACCGTATATGGGGTGCAAGAGCAACGTCAGGAAAATCACCTGATTAAAGCAGCCAAGAAAATCTACTATCAATTAATGTCACGTTTCTCATCGGTGGATATTCCTGCCAATGCCGGAGATTTTCGATTGTTGGATAGAAAAGCCGTCGATAGTCTAAATTTGATTACTGAAAACAACCGATATATGAAAGGCTTGTATGCTTGGGTGGGGTATCGCTCAGTTGCCGTGCCTTTCACCGCACGTAAACGGCTTGCTGGAACAAGTCAATTTAGCTTTTTTAAACTAGTTAAATTAGGCATGTCTGGGTTAACTGGATTCTCAGTTATTCCACTTAGAATAGCTTCCATATTAGGTTTGCTAGTATCTGCTCTTGCCTTTATTTTAGGAATTCAGATACTGATCGAGTATTTATTTCATCATCAGCCGGTGCCTGGTTGGCCAACGCTAGCCGTTGGTATGATGTTTTTTGCTGGGATTGAGTTATTGGCACTGGGAATTATTGGTGAGTATGTGGGCAATATTTTTGAAGAGGTTAAAAGAAGACCGTTGTATTTAATCGCTGAAGAGCATAGTCAGCATCAACAAAGACAGTCTTCAGGTCAATAAGCTTAAGTATGTCTTTGAAAAGAGAGTTGGTGGTTTTTGTCGGGGTGGGTGCGTCGGCAGCACTAGTACACCTGCTCATTGTTTGGTTGTTGGTTAATCTAGATGTATTGTCTCCCTTGCAAGCCAATATTGCTGGTTTTTTAGGCGCGGTAAATGTGAGTTATTTTGGGCACTCACAATTTACATTTAATCTAGCTAAGAGGCCTTGCATTAAATCATTTGCTAAATTTTTCAGTATTGCCGTGCTGAGTTTTGTGATTAATCAAACCGCTTATTATTATGGGTTGAAATGGTTTGGTTATCAATTTTACCTGCCGATATTAACCGTAGTATTGGTTGTTGTAGCCGTATTTACTTTCATTTTTTCCAAATTTTGGGCATTTGCGACGCATGAGTCTAATTGAAAATGATTCTAAGACACTTATTATCAATGCCGATGACTTTGCTCAGAGCGAAGCTATTGATGCGGCTATTATTGACTTGGTCGAACGTAAAGCCATTAATGCAACAAGCGCACTAGTTTTATCTCCCCGCTGGAAAAAGTCAGTAGAAAAGTTAATAGCTCAGCCTATTCAGGTCGGATTACATTTAGATCTCACCTCCGAGTTTACGCATCAGTTCGATTGCTATTACCCACTATCAAAATTGATTTATGCTGCATATTCGCGACAATTGAATATGTCACAGTTGGAAAAAGTAATTGAATTGCAGTGGGACAGGTTTGTAGAAGGGTATGGAGGAGCGCCAGATTTCATAGATGGGCATCAACATGTACACCAGCTACCTATTGTTCGAGATGCTTTGTTCGCTGTTATTGTTAAAAAAGGCTGGCATTTACAAGCGTCTCACTGGCTTCGCTCCTGTATTAGTAAGCCTTGGCGAGGTTACAAAGCCAAAATCGTTGAAACTTTAGGAGCAAAGCCTTTTCAATTGAAGGCAGATGCATTAGGTATCAAAACTAATTCTGATTTTGCTGGAGTGTATAACTT
>DAIDAH010000303.1 GCA_027310735.1 Methylotenera sp.
ATCTACAACATCAATTGATGCGGGAACGTCAAAGCTATTTTGTTCAACGCGTGTTGCTGTAACAACGATTGGTGCCGTCATCAGCTTTTCTGATGAAGCATCAGCAGCAATTGCATTTTGTGTCATACCGCAGGCACTTAATACTGCGACGGAAAGTAGTTTTCTTTTAAAGATATGGGATGACATGGTGTGTGACCTTAAGTTATCGCGTTCTATGCGCTAGATAGTGAATTTTGCGTGATTCTACGATAAAAATCGTTGATAAACATCAAGATATCCATGATTTTTCAATCATGGATAGTGCAGGCGGCTATGCTTGGCTTAATATTGGCGTGAAAGCTTGTTACAGCATATTTGCTATATGTTGTAATAGTTGTCTGGCAATTTCTATTTTAGGTGCTTTTAGCAATGGATGCGCTCCATTTTTATCTAATAGTGTGACACTGTTTTCGTCACTTCCCAGCGCGGTATTTGCATCATTTGCAACGATGAGCGGCAGTTTTTTCGCATGACGTTTTGCTTCTGCATATTCCAATAGATTTTCAGTTTCCGCAGCAAAGCCTACGCAGAATGGCGCGCTGGGTAGGCTGGCTACTTCAGCGAGAATATCCTTATTGTGCGAGATTTCTATGGTGAGTAATGACTTACTTTTTTTGATTTTCTCTATGTGTTGAGTTGCTGGGCGATAGTCCGCAACCGCTGCCACCCCGATGAAAATATCTTGCTTGGCAACATGCTGCATAACGCTTTGATACATTGCATCTGCACTTGTGGCTTGAATGATATTGATGCCTAGTGGTAGTTTGAGTGTGCTGGCACCACTGATTAATGTGACTTCCGCACCCATTTCCTGTGCTACTTGGGCGATGGCGTAGCCCATTTTTCCTGAGCTTAAGTTGGTGATGGCGCGTACTGGATCGATCATTTCCAGTGTCGCACCGGCAGTAATCATGATTTTTTTACCCAGTAACAGCTTAGGTTGAAAATGCGCTTCGACGAGGTTGAGCAGGTCTTCTGCTTCCAGCATGCGCCCTAAACCAATTTCACCGCATGCTTGCTCGCCGCTATCTGGGCCAAGTATGCTAATGCCGTCGGCTTGAATTTGCGTGATATTGCGCTGCGTGGCAGGGTTCTCCCACATTTGCTTGTTCATGGCGGGGGCAATCATGAGTGGGCAATCTCTGGCTAAACAGAGTGTAGAGAGTAAATCATCGGCACGTCCATGGACTAGTTTCGCGATGAAGTCTGCGCTGGCTGGGGCGACTAAAATAGCGTCAGCGGAGCGTGATAATTCAATATGCGGCATGCCGTTGCTAATGCTGCTGTCCCACATGTCAATAAACACGGGCTTGCCAGATAGGGCTTGCATGGTGACTGGGGTGATGAACTGGCAAGCAGCTTGCGTCATGACAACCTGTACGTCAAAGTCAGCCTTAACTAACAGGCGCACTAATTCTGCTGCCTTGTAAGCTGCGATGCCGCCAGTAATACCTAACAGCAAGGATTTTGGCGCTAATGATTTGTTTTTTTGCATTTTTGCTAAGATGTATGTAATGCTTTCATTTTAATACGAAAATGACTCTGAAAGATTAATCATCTTTTTGGAAAAGTCTCAGTTGGAAAATCTATGTGGCGTAAATTACGAATCGCTATTTTGCTGCTGATTCTGGCAACGGTAGTGCAGCAAATTTGGCTGGACAAAGCTGCTTTAGTTTGGAAGCATGACCTTTACGTGGCTCTTTATCCCGTTAATGTAGATGGTAGTCAGAAGGTGGGCGAGTACTTGCGTACATTAACGCGTGAGGATTTTGAACCAGTAGCGGAATACTTTGCTACAGAGGCAGAGCCATATCATTTGGGGTTACGTCGGCCTATTGAAGTGCAATTAGGTGCACAAGTCGATGCTATTCCACCCGCACCACCCAAAAATGCCAGTATGCTGAGTAATATACTTTGGAGTTTGAAGTTTAGATTTTTTGCTTGGCAGCACAGCCCAAAGGTTAATGTTAAACCAGATATTCGACTGTATTTATTGTATTACGATCCTGAAACCAATCCAACATTGAGTCACTCAACTGCGCTGAACAAAGGTCGTATTGGTCGCGTTAATTTGTTTGGTGATCGTAGCTATGCTAAACAAAATTTGGTGATTTTGGCACATGAGCTGTTACATACACTCAATGCTACCGATAAGTATGATTTAAGCACTACTTTGCCAGCTTATCCTGAGGGCTTTGCCGAGCCAGGTAACGTGCCACTTTACCCACAGAGATTTGCGGAGTTGATGGGTGGGCGCGTCCCTATGAGCGAAACCAGAGCGGAGATTCCAAAAAGTCTTAAACAGACCGTCATCGGTGAAAAAACCGCGCAAGAAATAGGTTGGTTAAAGTTGGGTGGAGATCACTAATGGCAATTACAGACTGGCCCGCAAGTGAGCGGCCGCGCGAAAAGCTATTGGCGCTTGGCGTGGCTGCATTGTCTGATGCGGAATTGCTTGCTATATTCTTGCGCGTTGGCGTTACGGGCAAAAGTGCGGTCGACTTGGCGCGAGATTTACTGACACAGTTTGGTAGCTTAAATGGTATTTTTGCTGCGCCGTTGACATGTGTTGACGCGCGTTTAAAAATGACCACCTGTGCGCGTTGAATTTTGACCAGGCGCTTATTAGGTGTAGATTACTACACCGCTGTGGATAAGTCGACCAAACTGACTAGGTCTTAATCTCCTTTTT
>DAIDAH010000304.1 GCA_027310735.1 Methylotenera sp.
TATCATTACTTGGTCACGTTGGAATCAGAATCACACTGGACGCATGTGTTGCGCGTGGACATGAAGTCGCCGGATATTCTTGTGCGCGAAGTGCGTGACCCGAATACTCACGGCATTTTTCGTAGTCTGAACGAGGTTTATCCTATTGGAGCGCATAAACCTAACTCACGATATATGGGCGAGATATTCCGCGTCACAAATCTGCATGATGTGGTTGAACTGCAAAAGGCACGTGAGATTCGCTTTTTTAATCAAGATCAAATCCGCAAGCTGGAATTGCCGGGCAATATGGCGATTGTGAAGCCTTCGCCATATACCCACAATATTGTGGGTTACTGGGAACGTCCGGTAGGTGAGTTACGGGTGTATGCGCTAGGCAATAGTGTGATTAACGAAGAAGTGAATCGCGGTTATCAGGAAGCCAAAGAGGCGCAGAAAAGGCTTGGTTTGGATAAGCTCATTCTGCCGATTGACCATCTTGCCACTCGTATTTATAGTCAAAATCGCGAAGCGGCGATTCTCGAATATCTCACTCTCAGCAGTTATTACTACTGGGGGTCTTATGATATTGCTAGCCAAAACTCATCTACCAATGTGACCAAGAGCATTCACTATGCGGATGAGAGCATTAGCCCAGCGAAAGTGTTTACAGCGGCAAATCACCCTTATTTCGTGAACCACTTGGTAGGTTTGCCATCACCAACCGAAAGTTTCGTGCGTAACTATGGTCCAAGGTTGCACCACGTCGCGCTGGCAGTTGCCGATGGTGAAACCAACGGTAAGATTAATATTGACTATGTGGTGGATGCCATTAAAGCCAAGGGTAAAGACTTTTTGCTGGATGTGATTGGCTCGCGTGACGAAGGGCTTAAACAGATTTTCTCCAGCGCATCAGAGCACTCATCGCTGATTATTGAATACGTGCAGCGCTTTGGTGATTTTGACGGGTTCTTTACTAAACAGAATGTGGCAGAACTGACTGAGGCTGCTGGCGTGGAAGAGAACTTAAAACTATTGCAAGCAGAAAGTGCAGGAACTTAATGACTATACGCGTTGCGTTAAATCACAAAACTGCTTATCACTACGATCAGCCAATACAACTAGCACCGCACGTGTTCAGGTTACGGCCTGCGGCACATTCACGTACGCCTGTTTCAGCGTATTCGCTGAAAATTACGCCTGAAAATCACTTTATCAGTTGGCAGCAAGACCCGTTTGGCAATTATCTGGCACGCGTGGTATTTCCTGAAAAATCGACCGAGCTTTCTATTGAAGTCGACTTAATCGCTGAAATGACGGTGATTAACCCGTTCGATTTCTTTTTAGAAGAATATGCCGAGAATTATCCGTTCGCCTATTCTGAACAGTTACTCAAGGAGCTAGCACCGTATCTGGAAGTCCGTGAGAGCGGACCTTTGCTCAAGGCTTGGCTTGCTAAAATTGATAGTGGCAAAAAAGCCATTGTGGATTTTTTGGTTTACCTCAACTTGCAAGTGAATCAATCAGTTAATTACTCCATTCGCATGGAGGCTGGTGTACAGACCTGTGAAGAAACGCTGGATAAAGCACTTGGCTCATGCCGTGACTCTGCTTGGTTGCTGGTGCAGGCGCTACGCCACATGGGTCTGGCGGCACGTTTTGTGTCTGGATATTTGGTGCAACTCACTGCTGATGTGAAGTCGCTGGATGGCCCATCTGGTACGGATAAAGATTTTACAGATTTACATGCTTGGACTGAAGTGTATATTCCAGGTGCAGGCTGGATAGGCTTAGACCCAACATCTGGCTTGCTGGCAGGTGAGGGGCATATTCCATTGGCGTGTACGGCAGACTTTGTGAGTGCCGCTCCCGTGACTGGCGGTTATAGCGGGCAAGCCAATATCGAGTTTAGCTTTAGCAATAGTGTGACGCGAATTCATGAAGACCCTCGCGTAACCAAGCCTTACAGTGATGCGCAGTGGGTGGCAATTGACGCACTAGGTCACAAGGTCGATGCTGAACTAAGTGTAGGAGATGTGCGTTTAACCATGGGCGGCGAGCCTACCTTTATCTCCATCGATAATATGGATGCGCCAGAGTGGAATATTGATGCTGATGGTACGCAAAAACGTAAGTTGGCTGGCGAGTTGGTGCGGCGATTGCGCGATAGTTTTGCGCCAGGCGGTTTGTTGTATTTCGGGCAGGGTAAGTGGTATCCAGGAGAGCCGCTGCCGCGCTGGCAGCTAGCCTGCTTCTGGCGCAAAGATGGTAAGCCTATCTGGCGTAACCCCGCATTGTTGGCGGATGAAAATAAAGATTACGGCTTTAAAACTCAACATGCGGATAGCTTTATTCGCGACCTTGCGAAACGGCTAGGCCTCAAAGGTAGTCATATTCTTGCAGGGTATGAAGACCCGCTCTATTACCTGTTGCAAGAAGGCTTGGTACCGAATAATTTGAATCCGCTGGAATCAGATTTAAAAGATGATTTAGAGCGTAAGCGTTTAGCCAAAGTGTTGACAGGCGATCTAGGCGCGGCAGTAGGCTATTTGCTGCCGTTGCACTGGAGTCATAAACGCAGTGCGTGGAGTAGCAGCCCGTGGGGATTCAGGCGCGGTGAAATGTTCCTAGTGCCGGGTGACTCTGCAATGGGCTTACGATTGCCGCTCAACTCACTACCGTGGGTGCCGTTTGAAGACCGCGACCATGAGCATGAGCGCAGCCTATATGAAGCTGTTGAGCCGCTGG
>DAIDAH010000305.1 GCA_027310735.1 Methylotenera sp.
TTGCCACCTTGGTTATTTGTTCGTTGGCAGGGTTGTTAGTAGGAGGCTTGTGGACTGCGTTAATTGCAACAACTATTCCTAATAGTCAGCTTAAGCCATTTGAAGGTCTGATTGCTAAAGGGCAAGTGTTGATGATTGTGCTTGCACCTTTCCACCGTGTTCAGGAAATACGTAGATTATTGGCTGAAAAACACCCAGAGGTTACCTACAACGGTACTTGGCCTGCTGAGCACGTGATATTTCCCTAACGTTGGATAGATGAGATTGTAGCTACTCATTGGGTTTAATGAGTAGCTGGGGTTGAGTCTATGGTATTTGGCGGTTTAGTCTCTGCCATGTCCGCGATCATGTCCGCGCCCACGTTCGTTGTCATGCCTATTGTCGCGTCCCCTATCATTGTCACGCCATCCGCCGTCACGACCTCTGTCATTATCACGCCACTCATTGCCGCCGTGACGTTCATGATACTGTGGCACATAAACCTCGTTGTACCAGCGGTCTTGTACAAAATAGACTGGACGGCCGCAGGCATTGTACCTATCGCAATAATGGCTCCATCTTCTGACCTGGCCTGGCGGTACACGCAGATAAAGAGGTTCATACATCACGCCAGCGGAGCGATGCACAATGATGGGCTCTCGATAAATAAAACTGGGCTGTGGATAAGGATAGTCGCCGATATCTAGGCGACCATAAAAGCCAGGCTGACCGATAGATACAGATACACCAACATCTGCGGCAACTGCAGGCGTAACCGCTAATGCAATAAGTGCTAATGTGGCAAACAGTGAACGTTTTAAATTATTGATGTTATTCATAACAACTCTCCTTTAATATAGCCTTTATTACAACGCATCAGGTTGATGTCTGGATGACAAAACAACCTGTTGATGATTTATACAGTATAGGCTTAAGTCTCATCAAGATTAGTTTTTATACACTAAGTGTTACCAAGTCATCGGGGCAAATTGAACCCATCACGGAATTTATTAATTTCCGAGTAATAAACTTGCGGTCAGGCCAGCATATGATTTTTAGAAGCTTAACTTTCTGAGCGCTGAACTGATTAAAGATATCCTTACTTACTAAAACCCACCTTTCTTATAGTCATGAGCGGCCAGTGGATGATGTGCTACTTTTTCCTGGGCGATGACCTCGGTCGGAAGAGGTAGGCCTAATATCGCTCGTTTAAGTGCTAATCTGGTTGCTTCATAATTCCAGTCCTGAATTTTTGTATTGTCCTCGGCATCCCAGTGGATGAAAACGCCTACACAAATAAATAGGTCATTTGCCTCATCAATGGGAATGATGCCTTCTTTGACGCTGTCGGCCACTGCCGCAGCCACGCCGCATTGAGCGGGGCCAAACATCTGTACAGCCTGTTTTGCATTTTTAATATCGACTTTATTAAACATTACGGTAGGCGGTTTAGTCATGAGATTAGGTGCAACGACTGAGAGTAGCGCGTTGTCGCCTCGCTTTTGGTTGGTTAGCGCTATGCAGAAGGCGGTCTCAGCACCGCTACCGCGAGGCCCGATAATTAAGTCGACATGGGCAACCTCGTTGCCTTCGCCCACTAGAGCTTCGCCGACCAATACTTTATTGATTATGTGTATATTCATGGCTTCCTACCTTTCCGAGTTTTAACTCATTATTAAGTAATCCTTTAAAAAAAACGTGCCTATTTACACTAATTAAGGCACACATCTACCCAATGAGATACCACATGAAATGCAATGTGGTATCTCATAAAGTTCCCATTAACTAATTGTATTGCATGCTTATTTTAACTTTAAGCAATATCCCATTCTGCTTCTGCATCCACCTCTACCCAGCCATTGCTGACTCTAATTGGAAATGTATTAAGGTTTTCGTAAGCAGGTGGCGCCAGCACTGCTCCCGTTACAATCGAAAAGCGCGCCCCATGTAAGGGGCACACAATCTCATCACCCTCTAGCGCACCATCTACTAACTCAGCGCTCTCATGCGTGCATCTATTTTCAATCGCGTAATATCGCCCATCGAGGTTGAAGACAAGAATAGAGGTTTCATCCGTAGTCACCACGTGGCATGTATTGGGTGCGAAATCGTCTACTGCTGCTACATCAATCCAGTCGCTCATGATTCACCTCCTTTATAATATTCCCAGTTGCAATTTTGCCGCTTCGGACATGTGTTCACGGCTCCATTGCGGCTCCCATACCAGTTCCACCTTAACGTCACTGACGCCGGGTACACACAACAACATTTCCTGTACGTTGGCAGGGAAACTTTGCGCTACCGGACAGTTAGCCGAGGTGAGCGTCATGCGGACGTTTACCTTGCCAGCAGGCTGTACATCTAGCCCGTAAATCAAACCTAGGTCGTAAATGTTGACCGGCATTTCCGGGTCGTAAATTGTGCGCAGCATCTCCACAACCCTTGCCTGTAGTTCACCTTGGCTCGGAGGTTGTTTTTCTTGCTGTTGTTCGCTTATCTTTTTCCAGTCAAACATGCTCAGCCTTTTAAATGCTATTTATTCAGTAGTGACCGGTTCGCTGATATCTTCTGTATTTTCAAGTGCTGCTTTCATAGTGTGCCAAGCCAGCGTTGCGCACTTGATACGTTGCGGAAACTCACGTACTCCAGCCAGAACCTCCAGTTTTCCCAAGTCGTTTTTTATGGGGTTTTCGGTCTGGGCAGTATTGGTC
>DAIDAH010000306.1 GCA_027310735.1 Methylotenera sp.
TTAACTTCAATTAGTTTGAACAGACCAAACATCACCGCTAGAAAGCCAATTCCGAATATGAACGGATGTAATGCCATAAAGCTAAAATTCATTTGCAAGCCAAAATAAGCACCGACTACCGTTGGAATAAGTGAAAGCCCAAGCAACGCATAGGTATTGCGCAAAACTTTGTTAATCACTAGCTGGGTAGATTCTGAACGACCTAGTACTGGGGTGTTGTCAAACATTAATGTTTCCTTTTAATTAGTTAAGACTTCGCGGATGTTTTAACCACTTAGTCGTACTTATCAGTTACTCTGATAAAAAGACTACAGGTATTAAGATAGCGACTAAGCCTATAAGTTTCAAGTGAATAATTGTTACAAATTGCACTGATTGCCATTTACTTCAGTATTCTTTAATTTTCATTAAAGAACATCTAAGCAAATAACTCACCTTCAACCACACCAACCTGAGCCACGTGATGCACGGCATTTACAAACTCAGCACTTTCGTGCAGATGGTTTAGACTTGGTGGATGCTTGTGTCCATGCATGCGCGCTAAGCGACTCAAAGTCTGAGCGGAAACTGTCCACTTGAGATTAGCCAGCAATTCATCTGCCATTGCGGGCTGATTGCATAGCAAGACCATATCGCAACCGGCTGTTAAGGCGGCCAAAGCACGGGCTGTGACATCACCTCCAGCCGTTGCTGCTTCCATACTTAAATCATCGCTAAAAATCACACCATTAAAACCCAAGCGTTCGCGTAATATTTTTTGCAACCAGCGTGATGAGAATCCGGCTGGCTTATCATCCACTTTCGGATAAATCACATGCGCAGGCATGATCGCCTGTATACCATCATCAATCAGCATTCTGAACGGTTGCATATCATGCTGGGCGATCTGGTCAAACTCACGATCATCCACTGGCATACTCACATGCGAATCCGCCACAACAAAACCATGCCCTGGAAAATGCTTACCCACTGCTGCCATGCCGCCTTTTTTAAGGCCTTGCATTAAAGCAAACGCCAAGTCATTAATAGCACGTGGATCTAAATGAAAAGCACGGTCGCCAATCACCAAGCTATCGCCATAATCCATATCCAACACAGGCGTAAAGCTAAAGTCCACGCCGTGCGCACGTAGTTCTGCGGCCAAAATCCAACCAGCTTCAGTGGCTAACTCTTTAGCTTTCTTCGGATTTACATCCCAAATTTTGCCAAACTCACGCATCGGTGGAATTTTGGTAAAGCCTTCTCTGAATCGCTGCACACGGCCACCTTCATGGTCTACAGCAATTAATAATGGTGGCTGGCGAACCGCATGGATACTGGCTGTCAGCGCCTTCAATTGCACATTGTTTTCATAGTTTCGTTTAAACAGAATAACGCCACCCACCAATGGGTGCTGTAAACGACGAACATCATCGGCAGTAAGTTCTGTACCGACAACATCTAACATAATTGGGCCTAATGACATGCTTTACCTTTTAACCCTTCTTCTAGAATCTAAAACTGATAGCGCTCAAAACATATAGTATTTAAAACTTAGTTGTCTTTCTTAACATCCAGCGCATCGCGCAAGTAATCACCGCCTAGATTAATCGCTAAAATCAAGCTCATCAAGCTTAATCCAACAATGAGCACATAATGTGGCGCTACCAGCATATAGCGCACTGCATCGCGCAGCATAGCACCCCATGAGGCATTCGGCGCCTGTATGCCCAAACCTAAAAATGACAAACTCGCTTCGGCAATCATTACACTCGCCAAACTATACGTCGCTTCCACCACCAAAACAGAAACCAATAATGGCAATATATGCTTAAAAATCAAGCGCGGTACGCTTGCGCCTAGCGATTCTGCCGCCAACACATGCTGCCGATTACGCAAGCCCAGCGTCTGACCTCTCGTTAAGCGCGCGTAACCCACCCAACCAGTGATACACAAGGCAATCATCAAATTACCCAAGCCCGGCCCCAACACTGCAGCAAATGCAATCGCCAGTAAAATACCAGGGAATGCCAGAAAAATATCCGTCACCTGCATCAACACGCGATCTGTTTTACCGCCATAAAATCCAGCGACAACGCCAACCAGTACACCAATCAACATAGTGACAGCCGTCACAGTAATTGCAACTAAAAATGAAACCTCCACTCCACGCAATAATCGCGCCAGAATACTACGTCCAAGGTCATCTGCTCCAAGCCAGAGATGAGCATTCGGCCCATTTAAAATCGCATTCAGATCGATCAAATCTGGATTTAACTGTAACAGGCGCCCAAACAGCACCGCACATACCCAAAAAACCAAAATGAACAAGGCAAATTTTTTCATCTGAGTTTATGGCGATTAACTGGCAAACTTTACTCTTGGATCAGCAAGCCTATAGACCAAATCAGTAGCCTGATTCACAATTACATAGCTCAACGCGACTACCAGCACGCAAGCCTGCGTGACTGGGTAATCGCGTTTTTCAATACTCTCTACCAACAAGCGCCCGACACCATCCCAACTAAAAATAGTTTCAGTAATTACCGCTCCCGCTAATAGACTACCCATTTGCAGACCTACAATCGTAATAATCGGCAATAAGGCCGCGCGCAACGCGTGGCGTAAAATCACGGCAGATTCAGTTAACCCTTTGGCGCGTGCGGTACGAATATAATCGTCACTCAATACCTCAAGCAAGCTAGTAC
>DAIDAH010000307.1 GCA_027310735.1 Methylotenera sp.
TTGCGGCTGTAGCAGCAGTGGTGATAGTCATGGTCACGACCATTCTGGCCCTGCAACGGTAAGCATTGAAAGCATTCAACGTAAGCATTAGGGTTAAGTCACTGTCATGGACAATGAAGCACTAGAGAATGTTTGGTTTGCAAATCGTTACCGTGATTTATCGCCAGTAGCTGAGGAGCAGTTACGTCTTGCAAGCCATGCCTATGCAGACAGCGTCAAAGCTGAAATGCACTTGGCACTCGCCAAAGCAATTGCGCCAAACAACCCTGTGGTACGCATTGGCGAATACCGCTACTACTTTTACAAAGGCCGCTTGCCTGAAGCACTCAAAGTAGCCGAGGCTTGTTTGGTTTCGGTTGCTGAAGAACTTGATTTACCAAGCCAATGGCAGGAAGTAATGCCACATCACGCTAACTTTTCAGATGATGAACCAGCCCACCGCTTTTATCTGTTTTGTTTAAAAGCCTACGCTTACTTACTGCTGCGCTTAGACCAAATTGAAGCAGGCTGGGCAGCAACCGATAAGTTATTGTTGTTAGACCCTGCGAACAAAGTAGGTGGAATGGTGCTGCTGGACGTGTTGTTGCGCATGGACATGGATGACTACGATGATTAACTCTGGAATGACTAACAACGACATTCCTAGTGTCGACTGGGAAGGCACTAATATAAGTTGCGAAACTTGTGCGCATACCGATCGATTAGCGCTCGGCACATGTGCGCCATTAAGCGCCTGTGTGCATGATCGTTATGCCAAACGGATTGACCGTTTTTTTGGCACCAACCCAGGGTTGGCAAGCCAATATATTGAGCACCCCTACTTTGAAGTACGCGCTGTTGCCGCCAAGTATCTTGACCTATTCCAATTGAATCGACTGATTAGCGACCCAGATGAAACCGTGCGTGCCAGTGTCGCATTGCGTTTACCGCCAAAATTATTACCAAAACTCATTCATGACGCCGAACGTGAAGTCCGCATCCGTGTGGCATTACGCCTTGAGCCATCGTCGCTCAGCATTATGCTGAATGACCCTGACTATTATGTACGCATCGTAGTTGCACGCCGCATTGCACCTAGTCTGCTGTTTCATTTAGTACGTGATAGCGATGCTTCAGTCCGGCGCGAAGTGGCAATCAGGATTGGTGTTGAATGGCTCACTATGCTGGCTAATGATAGCGACGAAGACGTACGCCTGACAGCCATTCGCAGACTACCTTCTGGTCTGTTACCCCCCTTCCGTTTCGATGCTGACTGGCGCGTGCGTTTAGAAACCGCACAACGCGTACCAACAGCTTACCTAGCCGATTTAGCTAAAGATGAAGACGAAATCGTTGCCGCCACAGCGCGTGAACGCCTTGACCCTGAGTCCACATTGAATACCAATCAACAAAGTGAGAATGCACATGGGCACTAAAATCAGCCGTGATAGCGGCATCGTCGAGCTAGTCAGTGAGCCAAAGTTTGATTATGGACAAAAAGTGTATTCAAAAAAATACGTGCGCAACGATGGCACCTTCCCCGGTCGTGAGGTGGGAGACATTTTGGTGAGTAAAGGCGATGTAGGTTACGTCACTAGCATAGGTACATTTTTACAACAGTTTTACATCTACGGCATCGATTTTTACGAATTAGGTTACCGCGTCGGTATGCGTGGCAAGGAACTTGCTCTGGTAGAAGAGGAAAACGACGAAGCGTTGGATGAATCGGCAACGGAAAGCGAAGAAATGATGGAAAGTGAGACGAATCATGGCTGAACAGCAAATACCTAAATACCAATGGGGACAAACCATCAGTTGCAAAACTGATATCACCAACGATGGCAGCTACCCAGATGCACCGGTGGATGCGCTACTAGTTGAGCTAGGTACGCAAGGTGAAATCGTCAATGTCGGCAACATTGAAGAAAATGGTGCGCCAATCTATCTGGTCGAGTTTAGCAATGGCAAGGTCGTCGGTGTGCTTGAAGATGAAATCGCACTAATTTAGCGCTATCAATATGAACGCCGCACCACAATATTCCGAAGTTTGCCCCCACCCGAATGAGGTTGATCGCAAACGCATCGAAAAAACACTAGCTGAACGTGAACGTTATAAATACGTTGCGCCAAAAGTGTTGCCCGATGTCGAAGGTTATCTGGTGCGCAGCCCTTGCTGCTCAAGAAGTGTCGATCCTGAAGGCGGAGAAATCGACATTGCACGCATTGAATATCAATCTGGCGACTTCTGGCGTTTGTATCAAAAAGATGATGAAAAGCAATATTGGCGTCCTCATTCAGAATACTTAAGTTTGTCCATGTTATTGGCAAGGCTGATCGCAGACCCTAAAAAGGAGTTTTGGCGATGAATACGAGTACTATCTACTTAGACAACAACGCCACGACACGTGTACTTCCACCAGTGCTAGAAGCCATGCTACCTTGGTTCTCAGAGTATTATGGCAATGCCTCCAGCAGCCATCAATTCGGACAACGTGCCAAAGAAGCAATCATTGCAGCGCGGGCAAGTGTCGCCAAATTCCTAAACGCCAGCCCAGCGGAAATTATCTTTACTAGCGGGGCGACTGAATCAAACCACATGGCGATTTTAGGTGCATTAGCAGCAAACCCAACACGCCGCCGCATTATCACGAGCACCGTTGAGCATTCTTCTACCTTGCGCCTGCTGGATTACCTTGCCAGCACTGG
>DAIDAH010000308.1 GCA_027310735.1 Methylotenera sp.
CATCATGTTATTTGTGATGCTTACGTTCTCGGGCGTTGTGAGCTATCAATCAATGAAAGTTCAGAACTTTCCTGATCTTGACCTACCTACAGTGAATGTCACAGCTTCTTTACCTGGGGCATCACCAGACCAACTGGAAACAGAAGTTGCGCGAAAAATTGAAAATAGCATCGCCACCTTACAGGGGCTAAAGCATATTTATACCATCGTGCAAGATGGTGTGGTCACTATTACTGTCGAGTTTCGTTTAGAAAAGCCTGTGCAAGAGGCCGTGGATGAAGTGCGCTCAGCAGTGTCGCAAATACGTTCGGACTTGCCAGCAGACCTGCGCGACCCTGAAATAACCAAGCTTAATGTTGCCAGTGTACCAATATTAGCCTACACCATCAGTGCCGTCAGCATGGATGACGAAGCACTTTCTTGGTTTGTTGATAATGAGCTAACCAAAAAGTTGCTCAATGTGAAAGGGGTTGGTGGCGTTAGTCGAGTGGGCGGCGTGAGCCGTGAAATTCGCGTAGAGTTAGACCCCGCTAAGTTACAAGCATTAAACACGACGGCTGCTGAAATTTCGCAGCAATTGAAATTGAGTCAGATGGAAGCTGCAAGTGGCCGAGCAAAACTGGGTGATAGTGAGCAGCCTGTGCGCACTATTGCTATTGTCAGTTCTGCTGAATCAATCAGTCAAATTGAGCTTGCCTTGTCAGATGGCAGAAAAGTTAGCTTAAACCAAGTTGCTAAAGTAATCGATGGTTTTTCTGAGCCGCATTCAGCCGCATTGTTAGATGGCAAGCTAGTCGTTGGTTTTGAAATCGCTCGCAGTAAAGGCGCGAGCGAAATTGAAGTGGGGGATGGCGTACAAAAAGCGCTAGCAGAATTGAAAGCTAAGTATCCTGATATTGTGTTGACTGAAGCATTTAATTTTGTGCAACCTGTTAAGGATGAGTACGAAGCTTCTCTTACGATGTTAATAGAGGGCGCAATGCTCGCAGTACTGGTTGTTTTCCTGTTTTTACGTAACATTCGCGCTACGCTTATTTGCGCTGTTGCATTGCCTTTATCCGTGATTCCCGCATTTATTGGCATGTCTAGTTTTGGCTTTAGCATCAACATTGTGACGTTGTTGGCACTCTCCTTGGTTATTGGTATTTTGGTAGATGATGCCATTGTGGAAGTTGAAAATATCGTACGACATTTACGCATGGGAAAAACACCTTATCAAGCCGCGATGGAGGCTGCAGATGAAATTGGTTTAGCTGTAATTGCTACTACTTTTACACTCATTGCCGTATTCTTACCCACTGCTTTTATGAGTGGAATCCCAGGTAAGTTTTTTAAACAATTTGGCTGGACAGCCTCTT
Organism: Methylotenera sp.; assembly: GCA_027310735.1. Taxonomy (GTDB): domain Bacteria; phylum Pseudomonadota; class Gammaproteobacteria; order Burkholderiales; family Methylophilaceae; genus Methylotenera. The sequence continues at coordinate 1,359 of DAIDAH010000308.1, forward strand.
TTGCAATTTTCGCATCACTAGTTGTGGCGCGTATGCTCACGCCCATGATGTCAGCCTACTTGCTGAAACCTAGTCATAAGCAAGCGCAAGATGGCCCAATGATGAGTACTTATTTACATGTCAGCCGCTGGTGTCTGCAACATAGATTCATTACGGTTATTGCCGCCATTTTGTTTTTGTTTGGCTCGCTTAAGCTCATCCCGCTCTTACCAACAGGTTTTATTCCACCTGATGATAGTTCACAAACACAAGTGTATTTAGAGTTGCCCCCAAGCGCTACGTTGACGCAAACTGAGCAAGCCGCAGAAGATGCGAGACAATTGATTAAAGATATTCCGCATGTGAAAACCATTTACACCGCGATTGGTGGGGGGCATGTGGGCTCGGATGCTTTTGTGAATACTGGCGCAGCAGAAACACATCTAGCAACATTAACCGTTTTATTAGATAGCAGGTCTGAACGGCCGGATAAGCAAGTGATAGAAAACGATATTCGCAAGTCCTTGCAGAGTTTAGCTGGTGTACGCAGTACAGTTGGGCTAGGCGGAGCAAGTGAGAAGTATGTACTGATGCTTAGTGGAGATGATCCGGTCGCGTTGCAGCAGGCTGCATATGCTGTTGCACAAGATATCCGGACTATTCCTGGTATTGGTAATATTGCTTCCACCGCTACTTTAATTCGCCCTGAGTTGATTGTACGCCCTGATTTTAGAAAAACCGCCGACTTTGGTGTCACAAGTAGTGCAATTAGTGAGACTTTACGTATTGCTACTGATGGCGACTATGATTTTGCACTCGCTAAACTTAATTTAAGCCAACGACAAATTCCTGTTGTGGTTCGTTTAAGCGAGTCTGCTCGTCAAGATCAAAATGTTTTAGAACATTTAACTGTACCTAGTGCTAAAGGCCCTGTAATGCTGGCGCAGTTGGCAAGTTTTGGTTTAGCTGGTGGCCCCGCAGTAATAAACCGTTACGATAGATCACGCGACGTGCAGATAGAGGTGGAGCTTTCTGCGCTTACACTAGGCGAGGTGACTCAGGCCGTTAAAAACCTGCCTAGCATTAAGCATTTACCCGCAGGCATTAAACAAATAGAAATCGGTGATGCTGAAGTGATGACTGAATTATTCAGCAGTTTCTCTTTGGCGATGCTTACAGGCGTGCTTTGCATTTATATTGTTTTAGTACTTTTATTTAAAGATTTTCTACAGCCGATGACGATTCTAGTCGCTTTGCCTTTATCGCTTGGGGGAGCATTTGTTGCATTATTAGTGACACGCAACAGTTTTTCTATGCCATCACTTATCGGCTTGGTCATGCTGATGGG
>DAIDAH010000309.1 GCA_027310735.1 Methylotenera sp.
CCTGCTTCTGCTTCCTTCAAAAAACCAATGATTTGTTCTTCTTTGTATCTACTCTTCTTCATTCTTCCACTCCTAAAAGTGGACTTTATTTCAATTTAGATTGGTAGTGCAAGTGGGGAGCAGGTCAGCTATACTATGTATCGCCTTTCAATTTCTTTATATGAAATAGATGGTTAATGTTGTTAGATATTTCAATGTCGGATTTACTGATGCTATGAGAATAAATATACCTAAAAAATATAAAAAATCAAAAAGCATTTACTTTGATTGAGCTGATTGTAGTAATTGTTATTTTAGGAATTTTGGCTGCAACTGCATTACCAAAATTCATTGATCTTGGAAAAGATGCACGTATTGCCAGCCTAAATGGTCTAAAGGGTTCATTATTATCAGCTGCAAATATGGCCGCTGCAAAATGTTCAATAGACACTTTATGTAATCCAAATGCGGATGGTGGCAGCTTTCCAACGACGACTATCAATGGTCAAACTATTTATTTTCATTATGGCTATCCGACCGGATGAGGGAAATTTTTTGTTGATAATGGTGTGGGTGGCATTAAAGATTTAACGATAATCTCAGGATTTACTTATCTGACACATGTGCCTAACTCATATCAGACGATATTCACTAAAGATGGCGCACCAGACCCAAGTAATTGCAAAGTTATTTATCAAATGACATCGTCTAATACACCACCTATATTGACTGTCAGCACGGTGACGACTGGTTGTTAAATTTAGATCATTTAGCCCCACACTGGTCATGAGTGTCGCTTCTTTACCGGTAAGTTGTCTCTAGTGTCATCAATCAGTATTATGATTTATCATTACTTTTAATCTCTGATTAATTACCTTTGTTATAAAGCTATCTAAATATGCTTAACTTTTTTATATCTACCATCGCTTTCTCCATAGCAGTATTTGCATTGAACCGCTATTTAGATGCTCAGGGAATAGTTAGCACACGTACTCGTACTATTACAGTGATGATTGTTGCAACCTTGGTATCTATTGGCGCAGGTTGTGTGGTCGATACTTTGGATGGTGATGCAGCGTTGCATAAGAATGATCCATCTATCGCCGAAGTAGTTCAAGGCGGCGATCCATTGAAGATTGCCAAGTTATTGGCAGGGTTTAATTGAAGACTAAATTCTCCTTTCTAAAGACAGACAATCGCTGTGTTTGTGAATCACATCAATGTAATCAATCCGACAATTGCGACAAAATGACCATTGCTGTCTGACAATCTCTAAAAATACTTTAATTAAAATCAATGAATTAGATTCAGTTATGCACATGGCATAAGGATTGCTTAGTTAGTTTTAACTAGTAATCTTAATGGGATGTGTCGTATGACTGGCTTACCAATTTATCTGGACTACTCTGCAACTACGCCAGTGGACCAGCGCGTAGCAGCGAAAATGATTCCCTATCTGACTGAACACTTCGGTAACCCGGCTTCGCGTAGCCATGCTTATGGTTGGGATGCGGAACAAGCGGTTGATGCAGCGCGAGAGCAAGTGGCCGCTTTGGTGAATTGCGACCCTAAAGAAATTGTCTGGACATCGGGCGCAACTGAATCCAACAACTTGGCTATCAAGGGCGCTGCACATTTCTACTCTGCCAATGGTAAGCATATCATTACCATCAAGACCGAGCATAAAGCGGTGTTGGATACCGTGCGTGAGTTGGAGCGCGAGGGTTTTAGCGCGACATATCTTGCGCCATTGACCAATGGCTTGATTGATCTTGAAGCCTTCAAGGCTGCGATTCAGCCTGACACGATTCTGGTGTCTGTCATGCTGGTGAATAATGAAATCGGCGTGATTCAGGACATTGTTGCTATCGGTAATATCTGCCGTGAAAAAGGCATTATTTTTCATGTGGACTCTGCACGGGCGACTGGCAAGGTGGACATAGATCTGAAAAATCTGCCAGTGGATTTGATGAGTTTTTCTGCCCATAAAACTTATGGTCCCAAAGGTATTGGTGCATTGTATGTAAGCCGCAAGCCGCGCATACGCTTAGAAGCGCAGATGCATGGCGGAGGTCACGAGCGCGGCTTTCGCTCTGGTACTTTGGCGGTGCATCAGATTGTTGGCATGGGCGAGGCATTTCATATTGCTAAAGCAGAAATGGCTGAAGAGAATAAACGCATCCGCATGTTGCGCGACAAACTTTGGGCTGGGCTTTCTGATATTGAAGAAGCGTATCTCAATGGCGATATCGACCAGCGCGTGCCGCATAACCTGAACGTGAGTTTTAACTACGTTGAAGGCGAGTCTTTGATGATGGCGGTTAAGGGCATTGCGGTTTCCAGTGGTTCTGCCTGTACGTCATCCAGCCTTGAGCCATCTTATGTATTGCGTGCCATTGGTCGTGAAGATGAGTTGGCGCATTCTTCGATTCGCTTTTCAATCGGTCGCTACACGACTGAGGCCGATATTGATTACGCGATTGACCTCATCAAGACCAAAGTAGGGCAATTGCGTGATCTTTCACCATTGTGGGATATGTTCAAGGCCGGCATTGATATTGCCTCTGTGAACTGGGTACATGGCACGGAGTCGCATCGAGAACCTGAAGCAGTGGCCGCCTGAAACGCGGCAAAGCTTAGCAACGCAGTTATCGTTGCTATTCAAAAAGGAAATTAGGAGAACAACATGGCATAT
>DAIDAH010000030.1 GCA_027310735.1 Methylotenera sp.
CCCGTATAACCCGTACCTCCAACAATACCAACTTTTAGTTTTTTATTAGCCATAACTTAATCATAACAAAACTTGCCATTAAAATTACTACCATTTAAGCACACCAGAAAATAAAAAAGGCCGCGTTAGCGACCTTTTTCAACTTCAACCGCCCAATATTTATTCTTGGGAAATTAACGTTTAGAGAATTGTTTACGACGGCGCGCTTTACGTAAACCAACTTTTTTACGCTCAACTTCACGAGCATCACGTGTTACAAAGCCAGCATGTGATAATGCGCTTTTCAATGTAGCATCAAAGTCAATCAGAGCACGTGTAATACCATGACGAACAGCACCCGCTTGACCAGACTCACCGCCACCAATCACGTTTACCATGATGTCGAAGCTAGTAAGATTGTTAGTCAACTCTAATGGTTGACGTAAAATCATACGTGCTGTCACACGAGAAAAATACTCATCAACAGGCTTGTCGTTAACGACAATATTGCCTTTACCTGTTTTTAGAAACACGCGTGCCACTGAACTTTTGCGGCGGCCTGTACCATAATTATATTTACCAATCATTTTTATGTCCTTAGATTGTCAATGGTTGCGGTTGTTGCGCCGCATGTTCATGCTTGTCGCCAGCATAAACTTTCATTTTTTTAATCATTGCGTAACCCAATGGGCCTTTTGGTAACATACCTTTTACTGCTTTTTCTAAAGCACGACCTGGGAAACGATCCTGCATTTTAGAGAATGTAGTAGTGCTGATACCACCTGGATAACCAGAGTGACTATGGTAAAGCTTACCATCAGCCTTGTTACCAGTGACTTTTAATTTGTCAGCGTTAATCACGACAATATAATCGCCAGTATCAACGTGAGGTGTATAAATGGTTTTATGTTTACCGCGTAAACGGTGTGCAACTGCGCTAGCTAAACGGCCTAACACTAGGTCTGTGGCATCAACCACAAACCAATCGCGCTTCACTTCATGTGATTTTGCTGAAAAGGTTTTCATCGTATTACCAATACTGTGAGCTAAAAAAATTAAGAGGCGGATTTTATTCCGAAGTAGAGGGCTTTGTCAAACATTATCTTGCGACATTCTCTGACTGCTATTAAATCTTGTATGCTTAAATGTACGTTTAAGTACAACCCAAGAGCTACGCAAGCGCAACCCTACGCCAAGAATAGCTCAGTATGCACTAAATCTAAACTTTATGTAAAAAAACGTATTCGTTATTAACTAGGCAAATCGCATAATTGCATGATTTTGCATAGCTTTATGCTAGCATACTAGAATTGGCATTATAAACAACCATATAACAACTCAAATACACTAAATAAAACCTGCGTGAACACCAAATATTCGACAATCAATAAATTCAAAGTGAATGCTGTGTTAAGGATTTTTACCCTTTTATTATTGACCCCTACCTTAAGCTTCGCTATAGGACTGGGAGATATCGAACTTAAATCAAATCTCGGTGAGAAGCTTGCTACTAAAATCACAATCAATGATGCGGATACACAACCAGATGCCAATTGTTTTACTGCTATAGACAATAGCGATCCAGCCGCATTTAAGAAAACCAATATCACATTAAAATCAATTAATGGCAACTATCAACTCAACATCACAACTAATGAGGCCGTCACTGAGCCTATCGTCAATTTACGCATATCAACCCACTGCGAGCCAAACTTAAGTCGTGATTACGTATTACTACTTGACCCCGTAGCACTGGCAACCCCAGAAAAGCCATCAACACCCATAGAGAGAAATGCTCCTGACCATACGAAAGACTTCACTCCGACCAACATATCACACACTAAAAAATCACAAGCGCCATTGCTCAGTGAAAGTGCTATAGAGACTTCGGCAGAAAAACCATACAAAATATCTCAACATAAAAAGAAAAAATCAAAGAAAAAAATAATCACTGAATCCAGTGTCGACACCAAATTAGCTGAGGCTTATATAGGCAAAGATGCCATTACCACAAAGTTCGTAGCTAAACCTATTACAGAAGCTGATATTAAAGCAAGATCGATTAACGAAGAGGCTTCAGCCAATAAGCCTCACCTCATCATATCAGGCAGCGCAACAAGTTCAACTGGGGCAGCTAGCATGCCAAGCCTATCCTTACGCCTTGACACTCAACTGGATCTCAACAGATCTGAAGCTGAGAGCGCACAGCCAAGTCCTGAAGATGTTTCAGACGAAGTAACCGTCATGCGAAATCGCCTGACCTACATGGAAAAACAGATATCCAGCTTACAGAAGCAAAATACGCTACTGAAAAGTGATGCAGAAAAAACTAAAAAAGCTGATTTGCAATTACAAGCCGAATACGCTGATTGGGCACAAAAACTACCTATTGCACTTGGTGTTTTTGCCTCTTTAGCTTGCATAGTATGGCTACGTCGCAAAATTTTACGTAAATACCTACTCAAAAAACATACTAATTGGTTTGAAGCTAAACCCGAAGAAGAACACTATCATTTATCGGAGGTTAACGCACTCAATCCCGATAAAGAGAACTTAAACGAAAGTTTGCAACCGCATAAAAGCACCAATCAACCTCACAACAACGAAACCTCTGACCTAAACAAAGGTAGCCTGTTTGCACCGGCGCTATCATTTACATTCAACGAAAATGATAGCAGTGAAAGTGTTTTAGATCATGCTGAGGTTTTTATCGCCCACAACCGCCCAGCAATGGCCATTCAGCTACTACAAAATCATCTTGTGGACTCCCCAGTTGAATCCCCAGAAATTTGGCTAAAACTAATTAACCTGTTATCAGCTGAAGGCACTCAAACTGAATATGACAACGCCGTAACTGCATGTAAGCAGTTTTTTAACGTGAAGTTACCAAGCTTTGCTGACGCGGCAACTGACGACCAATCAACCATAGAAGATTACCCGCATATCCTTGCTCGGCTACAAGAGGTTTGGGGGTCTGAATTTGCAGTTGAGTTCTTGAATGACTTAATCTTCAACCAACAATCGCAACCTAGAGAAGGGTTTGGACGCAATACATTTGAAGAGCTATTTTTCCTAAAACAAATTGCAACGACACTTCACGTGTCCAACAAATCAAATCAAAAAACACATACAGGAAAATCTGACACCAATCAGCCTACCTTAAAAACAATTGACTTCAATCAAAGCGCTTCAAATTATGGCATGGCTGTCAACATAGAACCTGCTGATGATTTGGATATTGCAGACGACACACACTCTATTCAGAACAAATTGACTGCCGAATCATTTTTTAATGCGCCAGATGCCACTGAAGATGATATCAATGTATTTGGCACAGAAAATAATCATCCCAACATTGCCAGTGCGTCACAAGCACCGTCAGCCACACTAGAATTAGATACGCTCTTTGGCACCCCACAATCGCAAGAAGCAAAAAATACGCTGCAATTCCAAGCATCAAATCAACACTTAAACAGCCCAACTCTAGACTTAAATACAACTCTGCCGGATGAGATAGACCTCTCAAGCACTCTTGACGAAATTACTATTGAACCCATCCCGGAAGATACGCTGCAAAATACTGTTGAATCTGGCAAGAAATCCGCACTTACAAATCAGATAAACACAAGCCAATACCCGCTCATTACACACGACTCAGACGCCGCTACAAACGAAATCGAAGAAAAATCTGAGGTAAAAATGAAAACTACACCTCTAATTATTGAGTGGGAACTTCCAGAATTGGATAAAGAATAAATTACCTAGAGTGCGTATCTAGAATATTAGGAAATTAATTAGCCGAGCTCAGCCTACACTCAAACTAGATATTGTGTAATTAACCCTAAAAAAACAAAAAAACCGAACCAGTTATTGCCTAAAAAAGCTTTAAAACAATTGGATTTCTCTCGCGTTCTAATCAAAAAATAATGACTAATGGCAACACTTATCGCCATAGTCAAACCAACATAATAAATAATTCCCAGCTTGAGCCAATATCCAGATAAAGCCAACAAGGCAACCGTGAGCGCATAGCAAACCATCACAGCAAACACATCTAAGCTACCAAACGTAATAGCTGATGATTGAATGCCAATTTTCAAGTCATCATCTCTATCCACCATGGCATATTCAGTATCATAAGCAATCGCCCAAAATACATTAGCCAACAACAGTATCCAGGCAACAGGGGGAACAAAACCTCGAATAGCTGCAAAAGCCATTGGAATACCAAACCCAAATGCAATACCCAAGTATGCTTGTGGAATTGCTAAAAAACGTTTTGTCAGCGGGTAGCTAGCAGCCAAAAATAACGCAACTACAGACAACTTAATCGTGAGAGTGTTAAGAAACAACACCAAACCAAATGCAATTAAACTTAAAACCATCGTAAGGATATAAGCCTCTTTCTTACTCACCTCACTGTTTGCCAAAGGCCGGTGCTGTGTACGCTCAACCAAACCGTCATACTTACTATCGGCAATATCATTCATGACACAACCTGCGCTGCGCATTAATACTGTCCCTGTCACAAACACCAGCACAATGATCCAATCTGGCCGACCTTGCCCTGCTATCAGTAACGCACATAACGTTGGCCACAACAACAACAAGATACCTATTGGCTTATCTAAACGCATCAAGCGTTCATATGCATCTAATTTTTGAATAATAGTTTGAAGTTTCGTCATGAAAGATTACCTTAACAACTCCGGTAAAAATACCTCTGTCACCATCATCTGTGCACAATTCAAAAGAAACACGGACCTTCTCGCCCATAAATAGGCTGGCTTATCATTCAAATGCTGAGTTGCATGCTGAAACAAAAGATGATGGTGAGATAATTTTTTAAAACTTAAAACCGTACGCCTCACTTGCGGGTTAGCAAACAAACTTTCTCCTAACGGCCTATTACCGAGACGCCCCATTCCAAGCCATCTCCCTCGCAAGCTTTCTCGCGGCAAAATACTGTGCGCAAACACTACAGCCTGATTGTTGCCCATTAACAACACTTCACGAATAAGCACATGCTTATGAAGTGGTATTTTTAATGGCGTTACTTCATCCAAAAATGGCTTCGCATATTCAGCCGTTACCAGCTTGACTGAGAAATCGGCATATCGTTGTCGCAGACTCATCGTCAATGAGCCACGACCTATCAACCAAAGATGTTGCCGTCCACTCAATATCGGCTTTTTAAGCCATTGAAAGCGATGCTGTTGATTTAGATGATGCATTTTCACGCAAAAAATTATGCCACATAAAACCAAGGAACAATGCGCTTCTTAAACGTTAAAATAGCAATCCTCTGCAAAATAAAAAATTTGCTCACAGTGAATTTAGAGCTTCAATTAAATTCTCTAATGAAAACAAATGCCTGCCCATAAAATAATCAAGCCATATTTTCTGCTAAAATTTGCACATGCGTCTTCGTCTAACCCTCAACAGTCTCACTACCCGTCTAATTTTGCTCGGCATGACACTCTTGATTACCGGCGCTCTAAGTAGAATTGTTCTACTCACCGATTTTTTGCAAAAGGATGTTACTGAACTAACATCCTCCCAACTAAGCACTCTTGCCAATTATGTAGCAAAAGATATTGACCACGACATCATTGAGCGCCGTGATTTTCTAGAACGAGTTACGGCTAAACTGCCGCTATCTTTACTAAAAAACCCACAACAACTACGTTCATGGCTGGGTGAGCGTTACGACATCAACCCTTTATTTTCTCAGGGTATTTTTGTTCTAGATTTATCTGGTAAAACCATCATAGACTACCCTGCACTGCCTGAACGCGCAGCAATGTCATATGCCGATTGTGATTACTTCCAACAAGCGATACAGGGCTCATTTACAATCGGCCGCCCTGTTATTGGACGTATAGCCAAAGCCCCAGTGTTACCGATGGCCATACCCATACTTGATACTAACGGCAAGGTACAGGCAGTACTTGTGGGAGTATCAGCACTGCACTCCCCGAACTTCATGAACACCTTATACACGACTCACGTAGGTAAAACTGGCGGCATCGCATTACTATCACTACAAGACAAGTTATTCATTGGCGCATCGGATGCAGATGTCGCCCTCACACCAATACCAAAAGAAGGCATCTATTTCCAGCATAACCTACCAATAAAAGGCACTGGTAGCGTAGGCATTAATGTCAGGTCAGGTGTCGAAGAATTGGCTGTTATCGCCCCAGTGCTAAGCAGCGGCTGGTTTGTCGTGGCACGCATCCCCACCCTTGAAGTATATGGCCCATCGACCCGTCTGCGCCATTTCATTGAACATAGCACCCTAATCATCATGCCACTTTTCTTGCTAGTTATGGTGTTTTTGATGCGCCACATTCTGCGCCCACTAATGACTGCGGCACAACGTGCTGACCAGATGACACAAGGTGAAATTCCATTTGAACCACTGCCTGTGGCGCGTAATGACGAGGTAGGACATCTAACCGTGGCTTTCAATCGCGTCCTATCGAAATTACTCGAAAGCCGCGTGGAACTACAGCACATTGCGCATCACGACACCTTGACTGGGTTACCTAACCGTCAGCTACTCGCCGACCGTATGTCACAGGCTCTTGCGCGTGCACAACGCAACCAAGGACAAGTTGCAGTACTGTTCCTTGATCTTGATGGCTTTAAACCCATTAATGACGAATTAGGCCACAAAGCTGGCGATACCGCATTACGCGAAGTTGCCAACCGTTTAAGTGAATTAGTGCGCAAGGAAGACACCTTAGCTCGCGTGGGTGGGGATGAGTTTGTCATATTGCTCTCTGACCTCAATGAAAATGCTCGCGAAGTCGTTGAGTTGGTAGCGAACAAATGCCTAGCCGCATTTCAACAGCCTTTTGTGATACACGGAAATCCCTGCCTGTTAGGCACATCTATCGGTATCGCAATGGGCGCAAGCGAATGTGGCACTGATCGCCTATTAATCGCTGCCGACCATGCCATGTACAAAGCTAAAGATGCAGGACGTGGTCAGTTTTATTGGTCGAGCGAATGCCCTGCCTGCACTACTTCTTCAAACCACGATGCAAACTGCAGCACCCACATTATTGACACTAAGCATACCAAGCAATAGTTTCCACGATACTTAGCACCATATGTGCAAGCATCATACTTTGACTAAATCACCAACACCGCCCATCCAGCGATCCAGATGCCTCTCTACTTCTGTCGGATAGTCCTTTAACAGCTTATCAGCCATAGCTTTAGCCGCTTCCAGCAAGTCAGCATCACGTTCCAGATCTGCAATTTTCAACATGGGTACGCCACTTTGCCGCACGCCTAAAAATTCGCCGGGACCTCGTAAATGCAAATCGGCTTGCGCTATAGCGAAGCCGTCATTGCTTTCGTAGATTACTTTCAAGCGCGCACGTGCCAATTCGCTTAGTCTATGGTCAGACATCTGGTTTTGATAAAGCAGGATACATGTACTTTTTGCGGCACCACGACCAACCCGACCACGCAATTGATGCAGTTGGCTAAGCCCCATGCGCTCAGCATGTTCAATCACCATCAAGCTGGCATTTGGCACATCGACACCCACTTCAATCACCGTAGTTGCAACCAACAACTGCAAGTCACCAGCACTGAACGCGGACATCACCGTCTGCTTTTCTACTGGCTTCATGCGTCCATGCACTAGCCCGACTCTCAGTTCTGGGAATTCAGTTTGCATCAAGGCGTACGTGTCATCCGCCGTTTGTAGCTGTAAAACCTCAGACTCTTCAATCAACGGACATACCCAGTAGGCCTGATTGCCCCGTAAACATGCCTCACGCACACGTTGCAGAATTTCGTCACGACGTGTATCAGCAACCAGCTTTGTCACGATAGGCGAGCGCCCAGGCGGCAACTCGTCAATCACAGAAACATCCAGATCAGCGTAATAGCTCATGGATAAAGTACGCGGAATCGGTGTGGCCGTCATCATGAGCTGATGAGGTTCCGGCTGACCTTTTTGCCGCAGTGCCAAACGCTGCTGCACTCCGAAACGATGCTGCTCATCAATGATAGCCAGCCCGAGTTTTTTAAATTGCACCGCATCCTGAAACAATGCGTGCGTACCTATTACCAGCTGCGCCTCGCCGCTTGCCATCTTGGTCAACGCTGCATCACGCTCTTTCTTGGGCTGACTACCGGTCAGCCACGCGATTTGTATATTCAATGGCGTCAACCAGCTCAACATTTTTCGGTAATGCTGCTCCGCCAAAATTTCCGTAGGCGCCATCAATGCTACTTGCCAGCCACTTTCTATGCTTTGCAAAGCCGCCATACATGCTACGATAGTTTTACCACTGCCCACATCACCCTGCAAAAGCCGTTGCATAGGGTGTGGCTGCCCTAAGTCTCGCTCAATTTCTATGGCGACCTTTTGTTGCGCCAGCGTTAATGCAAACGGCAAACTTTTAAGTAAAGCTGACACCAGATTTTTTGACGTTTTAAATTGCGGTGCATCCACACTGCGGCGACGTGCATAATGCTTACGCATCGAAAGCTGTTGCGCGAGCAACTCATCCAAGGCCAATCGACGCCAGTGTGGCGTAACCTTATTTTCCAGCGCTTGTAAATCAACATCTGGTGACGGCGTATGTAGCGCATGCAGACTTGCTGCAAAGCTTGGTAACGGATAACGTCCAAGATGCTGATACACACTTGCCGGCAAGGTTTCAGCGAGCGCCTCTTGCGCCAATACACCTTGATTTAATACGAGCGCTATCGCTTTACGTAAACTCGCTTGAGTGAGACCAGCCACCGTGGGATATACTGGCGTTAAGGTATCAGACACCACCGTTTTTTCACCTACAGCTTTACAGGTAGGATGCACCATTTCATAGCCAAAATAGCCAGTACGCACCTCACCATAAACACGTAGTGTTGTCCCAACTTTAAGCGCGGCAATTTGACTAGGATAAAAATTCAGAAAGCGTAAAGTAAGCTGTCCACTAGTATCCTCCAGCCTTGCAATTAAAGCCTTGCGCGGCTTATAGCTTACCTCCGCATGCACAATCTCACCCTCGACTTGGGCGGACTCCCCATTACGCAGATCGCGCACTGCCGTGATATGCGTTTCGTCTATATAGCGCAGTGGCAAGTGCAGCAATAACGCTTGAATATTGCTAATACCAAGCTTGCTTAGATTGGCGAGTAAGGGCTTACTGAAAGCCTTGATGTCAGTTAATGGCATCATAATCGATGTGTCAGTTAGCGGCTTTTCAACCAGTCAATCACTTGACTTGCATTTTGATTTGGGGGAAATACTGGGTAAAAAACCTTGCGAATGACATTGTGCTCGGCAATCAGTGTCAGTCTTTTATAAAGCATGAGCGCTTCAACTTCAAACACTGGCAGATTCAATTCCAGCTTCAACTGAAAGGTACTATCGCTCAGCAAGTCAAAAGGCAAATGTAAGCGATTTTTGAGCTCTAGCTGATAGTCAGTTGACTGCGAACTCAAGCCAAAAACCGCCGTATTTAACTGCTGTAATTCTTGATAGTGGTTACTAAAGTCACAAGCTTGTGGTGTACAACCTCGTGCGCCAGAAATATCATCCCAACCTTCTGGCAGATTCATATCTGCACGGCCTGTCAGCGGATATACATAGATAACAAGTCTAGGTGCATTGTCTTTTAAATTAACAAAGCTACCGCTTGTTGATTGAAGACTAATATCCGGCAAATGCATGTCTTGCAAATGTGCTGCCAAACCATCATCTATCGGTACTGGCAGCCTGTCAGGTAAAACATGCAAATGATTATTCACTACATTAGCAGTATGATTAGCCAATCACCATCACACCGTCAGCCTCTACCAATGCCGCACGAGGCAATGAAGCAACACCTACTGCAGCGCGTGCAGGATAAGGCTGAGTGAAGTATTCAGCCATGATAGTGTTCACCAGTACAAAGTGTGTCAAATCCGTCAGATAAATATTAAGCTTCACAACATCACTTAAACTACCGCCTGCCGCTTCAGTCACAGCCTTTAAATTACTGAATACCCGATGAATTTGCGCTTCAATGCTTTCTACCATCTGCATGGTCGCTGGGTCTAGACCAATTTGACCTGACAAGTAAACGGTATTACCCACTTTAACCGCTTGTGAATAAGTACCAATTGCGGCTGGTGCGCCATTAGTTTGAATGATTTCTTTTGTAATAGATGGTGTTGTCATGACGCCAGTTCTCTTTGATAATGGTCACAGTGTTGGTTGTGACAGTTGATAAAAAAATTATTGATTCGTTGGCTTAGCTGTGCTTCCTGTCACACTTATTTTGGCACGATTAATACGCACCACATCAGGAATTTTACGCAAACTACGCATCAAATCTGCCAAATGGATTCGATTTCTAACCTGTACCGTAAAGTAAATATTCGCATAAGCACTGCCATCCGACTCTTCTACACTAACATTGTCAATATTCGAGCCCGCTTCGGCAATACCAGATGCAATTTTTGCCAGCATACCGGGTTGATTAGCTACGGTTAAATTCAGATTAGTTTTGAATAAACGTTCACTTTCTGGCTCCCACTCTACATCCAACCACTTATCTGGATCCAGTTTGAATTTCCGTACACTAGGACAATCATGGGTATGAATAACCAAGCCTTTGTCTTTATTTATAAAGCCCAGAATCGGGTCACCAGGAATTGGTCGGCAACACTTGGCAAACTGAACTGCCATGCCTTCAGTACCGCGAATAGTAATCGTATCAAGCGACTTGGCAAGTTTGGTATGCTTTTCTACATGATCATCTGTCATAGCTAACAACTGATGTGCCACCATGACATTTTGGCGTTTACCCAAACCAATGTCAGACAAAATCTCTTCTTTCGTCTTAAGGCCATAGTCACGGATTAATTTTTGCCAATGCACATCCTCAATACTGTTAGGCTCCACGTGTAGGGCGCGTAATGCCTGATTCAGCATACGCTCGCCAAGATGCCCAGATTCTGTAGACTGCTGTGACTTCAAGAAATGACGAATATGCGCGCGTGCACGACCCGTGATGACGTAGTTCAGCCATGCTGGATTCGGCTTAGCGAGGGCGCCAGTGATAATTTCAACATGATCACCGTTATGCAGCTCAGTACGCAATGGTGCCAGCTCCTGATTGATCCGTACGGCCACGCAGGCATTGCCAATACCTGAATGCACAGCATAGGCGAAATCGACCGCCGTAGCGCCTTTAGGCAGTGCAAGAATCTTACCTTTGGGCGTAAAAACATACACCTCGTCAGGAAATAAATCGATTTTGAAATGCTCAAGAAAATCCAGCGAGTCAGTACTTTCACTTTGAATCTCTAGCAGGCGCTGCAACCACTGGTGCGTTTGTTGTTGTAGCGCTGTGAGTTGGGCGTCACTGGACTTATACAACCAATGTGCGGCCACGCCAGCATCCGCAATATTATGCATGGCAGAACTACGAATTTGCACTTCAATCGGTGTGCCAAATGGGCCAAGTAGCGTGGTATGTAAAGACTGATAACCATTGGCTTTTGGCACTGCAATATAATCTTTGAACTTGGTAGAAATCGGCTTGTACAACGCATGCAATGCACCTAAAGCGTAATAACAACTCGGCAGGTCTTTGACAACCACTCTAAAACCATAAATGTCATACACTTGCGAAAAAGGCGTGGCCTTGCTCGTCATTTTCCTATAAATACTGTACAGATGCTTCTCTCGACCAGAAACTTCAGCGTCAATACTCATACTAGCCAACTGTTGCTTGATCGACTCCAGTATCTTGCTTACCACCTCTTTACGATTGCCACGTGCGGCCATAATGGCTTTCGAAATGGCATTAAAGCGCATGGGATATAGATACTGAAAACTCAAATCTTCCAGTGTCTGATAAATAGCATTCAGGCCGAGTCGATTAGCAATTGGTGCATAAATTTCCAAGGTTTCTTTGGCAATAAGCTTCTGCTTCTCGGGCTTCATCGCCTCCAGCGTTTGCATATTATGCAAACGGTCTGCCAATTTAACTAAAATAACTCTGACATCCTGCGACATTGCCAGTAGCATTTTGCGAAAGTTTTCCGCTTGCGCCTGACTTTCACTTTGAAATTCAATTTTATCTAGCTTAGTGACTCCATCCACCAACTCTGCGACTTGCTCGCCAAACTTCTCTTTAATATCACCGGTTGTAATCAGCGTATCTTCAACGACATCATGCAACAGGGCGGCAAGAATCGTCGGCACATCCATGTGTAAATCTGCCAAAACACAGGCCACTGAGACTGGGTGAATAATGTACGGTTCGCCCGTTTTACGCACTACGCCATCATGTGCTTGGTAGGCATAACGATAGCCTTCCCATATTTGGTCAATATCTTGAGATTTCAGGTACTGCTTAAGACGTAAACTTAGCGCGGAGTCCTCGCTGTCCGCAGGCAGCATAGGGGCTTGTTTTAACTTGAGGGATTCCGCCTGGAAAAGAGGTGCGGTTTTGGGCATGGGATACTCAATGGATTAGACGATCAACAGTCGTTGATCGTCTGGATTCCAAAACATAGTGTGTTAGTGCTGACCACGTGTAAGAATTTCTACACCGACTTTACCTGCTGCGATTTCGCGCAATGCAAGCACAGTGCACTTATCACGCAAGCCGTGTGTATTCACTTGTGGCTCTGCGCCATTATGCAACTGACGAGCACGATAGGCTGCCACCAAGGTTAATTGAAAGCGATTTGGGATTTTTTCTAAACAATCATCTACAGTAATACGTGCCATGATAGTGTTTCCTATTGAAATATAAAGTTAAGAGTCGATTTACGAGCCAACCAAATTGACTAGCCCAATTGACCTACTAAGTGAGCGTTTGAATCAAGCTTGCGTAGCGTTGAAGCTGAACAGTGGTTACGAGCCGTTGCGTACGAATAATTGCGCTAAGATCTTGCAACGCAACATTAAAATCATCGTTAATTGTAACATAATCGAACTCACTCACGTGACCCATTTCAGTGCGAGCGGCTGCAACTCGCCGGGCAATGGTCTCCGCACTATCTTGGCCGCGGTTATTCAGCCGATGCTCCAAAGTTTCCATCGACGGCGGCAATACAAACGTACTGATTGCTTGCGGAAACAAATTACGGACTTGTGCCGCTCCTTGCCAGTCAATCTCCAGAATCACATCAAACCCAGCTTTTAACGGCCCATCTACAGAAGACTGTGATGTTCCGTAGCGAGCTCCATGCACTTCTGCGCTCTCTAAAAACTGTGCTTCACCCAGCATGCGCAGAAAGGTTGCATCATCAACAAAATGATAATCCACACCATTCACTTCGCCTGGACGAGGTTTACGTGTTGTGTGAGAAATAGAAAGTTTCAGATGCGTGTCATTCGCCAGCAACTGTTTAATCAAGCTGGTTTTTCCTGCACCTGAAGCCGCCGAAATAATAAAAAGATTGCCTGTAATCATATGTATATTTTATTACAAATTTAGAGGTTGGCTTGGGTTTATTCAATATAGAGGTTTATTCACTATTTTTAGCTATTCTACGTTTTGAATCTGCTCTCGCATTTGCTCGATCAGCACCTTGAGCTCCATCGATACCTGCGTAGTTTGCACGGACACCGATTTTGAACCCAAGGTATTGGCCTCACGATTCAACTCTTGCATCAAGAAGTCTAGTCGCTTGCCAGCCGGCGCATTGCTATTCAAAATGCGCTTCACTTCCGAGACATGCGCAGTAAGCCTAGTCAACTCTTCATCGACATCAATACGTTGCGCAAATAAAACCAATTCCTGCGCAATGCGTTCCTGATCTATATTTTTCAGGCTGTCTTGTAGCTTATTGACCAGTTTCTCTTGATACTCCTTACTCAAAGCAGGTAATAACGGCTTCACTTTTTCAACCAAAAGCTCTATCTGGCTGAGTCGATCTAAAATCAAAACCTTGAGCTTTTCGCCTTCGCGTTCACGTGAGGCATTCAAATCATGCAAGCCCTGACCCACCAACTTCTTAACATCCTCAGCTAAAGTTTCATGACTCAACACATTACTCAGCACCACACCCGGCCAACGCAATACATCTGCAACACTCATTGGCGAACTGTGTGGAAAATGCAATTGCGCCTGCACTCCCATAGCAGCTAATTGCTGCATCAGGTTTTCATCCAACTGCATTGATTGACTAGACTGTGCACGCTGAATAAGATTAATCTTGCACTCAATTTTACCGCGACTTAACTGTGCTCCGATAAGCTCACGTATCGTCGGCTCGAGGCTTCTTAAGTTTTCATCAAGTTTAAAATGCAAATCCAAATAGCGGCTATTCACCGCACGCAACTCCAACAATAATGTAGCGTTTTCCAATGGTTGCTCTAGTGCGGCAAAGCCTGTCATGCTGAATGTCATTGTAAATATTTCCGATTGATACCAATTAAATTGCTGCCATAGTATCAAATACAGGCAGTTTCATGCCAAAATAACCGCCAACTCAAGTGACCGCCCCATTATGAACGCCCATGTGAAAGTGTCATCGACTCAAAACTCGGCCTTACCCATTGGCTACCAGTTACAAGACTATGAAATTAAAAAAGTCTTGAGCTCTGGTGGGTTTAGCTTTGTCTATCTGGCAGAGGACAAAGATAAAAAAATTGTTGCCATTAAAGAATATTTGCCAACATCCATTGCGTTGCGTAGTAACAATGCAACAGTATTACCTAATCATGACGACCTTTCGCTATTCAGACATGGGCTGAAAAGCTTTTTTGATGAAGGGTTATCACTCGCTAAAATTGACCATAAAAACATTGTGCGCGTTGTGAATTTCTTTCGTGCAAATGAAACTGTGTACATGGTCATGCAGTATGAACAAGGTAAATCCTTACAAGATTATATTTTGGGGCAAACAGACTCAGTCTCAGAAAAATTTATTCGGCAAGTATTCAGCGAGCTATCGAACGGCTTGCGCGAGGTACATACACAAAAGCTGTTGCACCTAGACATTAAGCCCGCCAACATCTACATCCGGCAGGATGGCTCACCTGTATTGCTAGACTTCGGCTCAGCACGCCAAACCTTGAGTGAAAATTTAGCGAAAGTCTCTCCCAGCTATACACCTGGCTTTGCCCCTCCAGAACAATATTACGATAAAAAACTATTAGGCCCCTGGAGCGACATTTACAGCATCGGTGCCACCATGTACGCCTGTTTAACGCGCACTTCGCCGCCAGCCGCAGATCTGCGCATTAAAAACGATTTATTGATACCTGCCGTCAAGGCAGGTAAAAATATTTACTCAAATAACTTACTCGAACTCATTGATCAGTGCCTGAGCTTAGACTATCTTAAACGCCCGCAAAGTGTGTTTTCGTTACAAAAATCTTTATTATCGGCGGCTCCAAAACCGCACAAAAAACCGAGCTTTATCAATAAAGTGGTAGATATTCTCAATAAGCCCTTATAAATAGCCCATTAGCATTCATTCAAATTATGAAATTTACTATTTTCCAAAACAGCCGTCAGGGCCCGCGCCCTCACAATCAAGACCGACTTGCATACTCTTACAGTAAAGATGCACTATTACTTGTAGTGGCCGATGGCATGGGCGGGCATCGACACGGTGAAATCGCCGCGCAACTTGCCGTCACCACAATGACAGAGGCTTTTCAACGCCTAGCGGTACCTACACTTGCTAGCCCCGCGAAGTTTTTAACTGAGCATATTCAGCAAATACACGACTCTATTGACCAATACGCTCAAGAAAATGAAATGTTGGAGGCACCACGCACCACCATTGTTGCGGCAGTCGTACAGCGCGGCATGCTCTATTGCGCGCATGTTGGCGACTCACGCCTTTATCATTACCGGGACGGTCACTTGCTATTTCGCACCGAAGATCACTCGGTAGTGCAATCTTTGTATAACAGAGGCATGATCAGTAAAGATGACATGACTACACACCCTTATCGCCACAAAGTATCTAACTGCCTAGGTGGCGATGTCGCGCCAAAAATTGACTTAGCAGATAGGCAAGAACTAGTTGAAGGTGATACCATTTTACTGTGCACCGATGGCGTGTGGGGTGCAGTTGCGGATAATGAAATCAAGCACATACTCAACAACCCTTCGATTGCTGATGGCATTACCACCTTACTTGACCATGCTGAAACTGCAAGCCAGCAACAAGGCGACAACATGAGTGCGATTGGCTTACAGTGGGGCGACAAATTAAGCAGTCATTTGGCCGTATCCACAGTCACAATGGCATTAGGGGCAACCACCACCATCATGAACCCTGTCACACAGCCCAATGGTGAACAAAATATTGATTTTTCTGACGATGATATTGAAAGAACCATCGCCGAAATTCAACTTGCCTTAAGCAAGACAAAAAGCACACGCACGTAACCTTTTTCATATCAGGACATTTTTTAGCATGCAAGCCAACAATATCAGACCCAGCCAACGCGCCCACAATCAACTGCGTGAAGTGGAGATCATTCGCCATTACACCAAACATGCCGAAGGCTCAGTCTTAGTA
>DAIDAH010000310.1 GCA_027310735.1 Methylotenera sp.
GCCATGCTTTACCTGACGATCTAGAATATCGCGGCCGATCTGCCAGTAAAGCAAAATAAGTTCGGAATTAACCGCAACAACCGCTCTAGTTTGAGCTTCACGTACGCGTAGCTTGAGGTCTGTTAGCCATACCGTATATTCAGTATTGCCTTGCGTTGTTGTTAATCCGTCGCTGCTCATTGATATCTCCGTTTTAGTCATACTTCCGATTTTCTGTTATTTTCATCGACATCATCCCTTATTAGCATCTCGACTGCGCTTATTTGCTTGATAAAGTCGCTCGTAATGAGTATCAAATTCACCGATTCTGATCATTCCGCCGGACATATCAGTCACACCACAGAAGCCGACACCATGAGCGCTAAAACCTAAACGTTCATGATGTTCGCTATAGTTTAGCCGATCATGCATGTGTCCGTGGAAGCTGTATTCCACAAGCAGAGATTGCGCTAATACATCGATCGCTTTAAAGCCGTAAGGATGGCAACTGGGGGCTTCATGCGTCACCAAAATATCTGCGCGCCGGCCGCACAGATTCAACCACTCTTCGTAGAAAATGGTGCTTTTATGCATCAGGGCTTTGCCAATGAGTGCCGGTGATTGTAAACCACTTGGTGCTTGTCCGGACTGTTTCTGCCGACGCAATTCTTTCCAACGCTCCGCATCCAGCTCGGCTTTAATAAAAGATTTGTAATTGTCGTAATTTGGCTTAGCCTCAGCATCATAACGCGGGTACCAGACTGATTCACGGAAGACGCCTCCGAGGCCAGCAACCTTTAAACCGTCAATTTCAGTGACTTTGCCATGCAGGTTTCTGTCAGCTAAAGCAGAGTTGAATATGTTGTTGTAGTCTGACTGGCTGTCAGTATCATGATTGCCAGGAATCCAGTAGACCTCGGTCAATGCCATCACGTCAGCTAATTCTTTTTCCAGTGGTTGTTGTGCCTGCAGATCGCCAAGAAAAATGATGGCGGCAGGCTTCTCAGCATGAACGTGAGGCAGTACGTGACCGAAATTACCGTGTGTGTCGCCGAACATTAAAATCATGATTTATCTTTTGCCTTAAATTCTTTTAGACCAGCCTTCATTTTCGCCCAATTTTTTTTAGCCCAATCTTCGTCTGCGTCTTCTTTATCTAGCCTTGGCAAGAATACAGCGTTAACTGGCTCTGCATCCTCTGGCGTATATTCGCCACCAAGACTTGTATCGTATCGGCCACACCAAAATGGGCGGTCTATGTTTTTATATACGGTGACAGGTACAACTTTTCGTACGTCACTGACGCCCATTTCATACCCATCAACCATAACGTGAGCTTCTGGATCGTGCCTTTGCAGTTCTGCGATCAGATCTTTAACTTTCATTATTCTTATCCTTGTAACGCTGCCCAGCCTCGCACATCAACTTGTAAACGTGCTTATTGTATGGCGCATAATGCTGATCAAATGGCAGACTAAATCGCTCTGCGACCCACTTCGCAACTGCCGCTGATCTACTAATCCCGCCCATGCAATTGACAAACATCACGTCGATGTATGGTGCTACGGACTCAACAAATGCAACAATATTTTCAGCGTGAGTCGCATTCATTAAGACATGCGGTTCATCCGTTTTGTTTACTAAGGGATCGACGTCGTGAAAAAAGCTGCGATGTATTGCATACCAACCATGTTTTAACTTGGTTTCGGTCTGCTCTGAAATAGAAACTGCAGCCCAAGTTGGCAGAGGGATCATGTTTTGCATTGAACCCCTGTTGATGAAATTGACGCGTTGAATCATTTTAGTAATCTCTCTATTTTTTGTTATTCTTACAATCTGTAAATCCAATTTACAAATTGTAAGAATTGCTCATTTTAGTAATCCATCTAATTTCAATCGCAGCTCCTGCTGCGTCTTAATGCTACTGATGCCAAGTGATCCATGGCATTTAACAAGCCTATCTTGATACTGTGTATTTGCACCAAACTCGTCATCAATCGCAACCCAGCTCAATATTTGATTGTCTTCAGCGTGCACTGTGATCTGCGTGATGCGTGGTGCAGGGAAGCCCTCAGTGCAGCTAACGACTCTGCTTCTCAGGCTTTCTGGTAAATTCTCAGACGCAATTTCAAACCCAAATCGATGTGCCCAAGTTGTGCTTAATACGACTCGAATCTGACCCGTTGGATCAACGTCATCGAGTATTGCTTCCAAGATCGGTGCCCAGCAAAACAGTGTGAGACTTGGATCATCTTTAAACTGTAGCACTGGCTGATTATCAATCATCCATACATCGCTAGGATGCAGCACGCCGTCGTAATCAAGGTATAGAATTTTCATAGCATCACAATCATTGCTGCTAATTTATCTTTTAGCTTTGCTTGAGTATCAAGGCAACTCAAACCGCGCGCTGGATCACATTGCACCAGCTTATCTAAATGCTCAGTGGGCCACATTTGCGCCATATCGTCTAATGCAAGCCATGGCTGACTCTTTATGTGGTACTTGGCATGCTGCGCAACCTGAACACCTCTGGGTCTATCTGAATGACTAGTCTTGCCAATAACACGCGATTTAAGGCTTCCTGGCAGATACTCAGATGCTTTCTGTAAGCCAAACTTTTGGCCCCACGTTGTGCTCAGCACGATATTGATTAGTCTGGCTGGATC
>DAIDAH010000311.1 GCA_027310735.1 Methylotenera sp.
GTGATAGACCATCACTACAACGAGATATTGGATCATCGAGACGTTTTCCTAAAGAACATTGAGGCATTTATCAATCAATGTGAGTCTCGTAAAGCCATCATGCTTCCAGTGTTTGATGCAATTGAGAAAATAGACTTTAATCTGAGCTTCGATGAATGCTTGGCCCGAGCAAACGTGCTTAAGGCAGATCTGCTCAGAGCCGCATTGGAGCCATAGTCAATAAGTTAGACTTCGTCACTGTTGATATCAACCGCGTATTACGGATACCCAATCTATCCAAATTTGCTGATTCAACCCAATTCACCACCTTTTTGTCATAGTTCACCACCTTTTTGTCACCGATAAATCCGCTAAGGTGAGGTAATTCGGAATAGGTAGATTTTTGGCGCACCATGTTAAAATCGCACCTACACCAGACTATCTGGTTCCTTGAAAAAACAGCCAATCGGCTGTCGATTATTCATATCTAAAGGAATCAGCATCATGCAAAAATATCCAAATCTACAGAAATCCGTATATTTCCAAATTCTGCCGTTAGAAGCTCAAGCCAAAATCCTCGCTCAAACAGACATAGGCAAAGCCTGTAGAGAAGTTCAACTACAATTAGAGATCGCTTGCGATTCAGAGCAATGGGAAACCATAGGCCCAGAACTACAGCGAAGACTTAAGGCTGGCGAAAAGATAGATGCAATGGCAGAGATAGGATTAAAAGGCCACAACCCATTCGAGGTCAAAGACGATCAGCTAAGGCAACTGATAGAAATAGATCCTGTAGGTTTTCATCCAGCATCAACCTGGTTAACGCCAAAAGCAGAGGCCAGGTGGGATGCAATATTTAAAGAACATCTTGGAGAAAACTATAAGGAAGAGATGGGTTGATGTAACAAACTACCGTTTGTGAGTTGCGCAAAGTAAGATCTAGAAAAACACCCCTGCAAAATGACGAGGAATTATTTGGTGTAGAGCTGCTCGACCTGAGCCTTACGATTAGCTATGGCTTGGCGCGCAAGATTTTCTCTGCGCAGCCGGTTCTGCCGCTTTAAATATACAAGATAGGCAATGGCCGCGACGAGGATAATCAAGCCAAAGCCAAGCGCAACAACAAACAAAGAATTCATACTGAACCAATCATTTTGCTAATTCTCAAATCCGATTCTTTCAGCAGAGCATCAGCTTCTTTGGGCTCGAATCCAAGATCAAGGAAAATATTTCCATCGGCAGGCGTAGTGTGAGTAGTTCCAGTTGCCATAGCAGCATCAACTTCTTTCTGGACCGTTGAAGTCCGCTGAATTTTGGTTGATCTTTTCATAGTTGTCTAAACAGAACTTTAATGCCACGCCACAACAATCTCGCTGGCGCAAAGTAACCAATAACATCTTGTTTCACGAATACCCAGATACGTTCACCTCTAGTCGCATTTTCTGGTAACTGAAGTGTTGGATAAACAATGGCCAACTCATCTTTAATGTAGCTTGAAAAACTAAGTTTTTTTAACATTTCGATTCGCCTTTTTTAGTAAAACGAGACCAAGTACAGTTAAACCCAAACCCGGCAAAGCCCATAAAAAATAGAGCATTGGCGGATTTAAGTTATGCCACGCCAACGCCCCAACATAAATGCAGGCCAGTGACAGCCAAAGCATACCTACACAAGACATTAGCGCCCACCAAGCAATAGCGCTGTCTTTTAAGGTTGATTTTTTAATCATCCAGAGATTCTCGTTCGGATTATTCCTGACTCGCTCTTTCGGTTAAGAAGTCGTCCGAAGCTTTAAGCCCGTCGTTAAAGATTTCATTCAATTCTTTTGCAAAGACTTTGAGTGAATATTTAATGACCTCAGGGTCATCGACAAAACCATCTTTATCCTTGCCTTCAAAGGCTTTCTCAAGCATTTCGCCCAGCTTTTCATCTTTGGATTCGTGGATCAGGCCAGCGTCGAGCAAGTCTTTTAAAGTCGTTTTAGTTGTGGTTGGTACAGCTGTCATTTGGCTCTCCGTACAATCACAATAAGCAACTGTACCACCAACATAACCTATTGTTTAAAAACATTTAAAATAATTTCCCCAATGTATTTAGGTGACAACCAGCATAGATTTATGATACCAATCTTGGCGTAATTTAAATACTTTGGGCCAAAAATATCTAACGATGAAAAATGTTGGTGGGTAGGAGTACGATAGTGTGTTCAACCACAATAAAATAAGGTTGTGGCTATTCATACTTTTGAGCGGCAGCTATGTAGCAGGCCGATTTAGGGGATAAGTGGCAAAAAACGAACCGATTTAGCCATATGTAAATCAAGGCTGGTAGGCTGCAATATTGCAATACAGTATTTTTTGAGTGAATGACTGCTTCGCGGCAATCAGATTTTAGCGCTCTTAGCCGTAACGAGTCATACAATAATTAAGTATGGGGCAATTTTAAATGCAATTGGTGGGTCTATTATTAATGCAATTCAACACTCTCACCAATCATCCTATCGTCTTCTACTAGGAGTAGTCTCATAAATCTTCTTTATCTGTAAACAAATTAAGTAATTTCAATGTCGAAAACGAGATTAGCCCTTGGCTCATCTGATATATAGTCAGAATAATATATGAAGAC
>DAIDAH010000312.1 GCA_027310735.1 Methylotenera sp.
GCTCATCGCAGTACATGAAAAATGGTATAGCTCTCGCCCAGACTACGTTAAGCGCATGGTTGAACGTAGCCAAAAGTACTTATTTCACATTGTCGAAGAAGTCGAAAAACGTGGCATGCCCACAGAAATCGCCTTATTACCAATGGTAGAAAGCGCTTATAACCCCAAAGCCAACTCGACTAGCCGCGCCTCTGGGATTTGGCAATTTATTCCTTCTACTGGTAAGAATTTTGGTCTTAAGCAAAATTGGTGGGTAGATAATCGACGGAACATCATGTTCGCCACCGATGCAGCGCTCACATATTTACAAAAGCTACACACCATGTTTGGTGCCTGGGATCTAGCGCTTGCAGCCTATAACGCAGGAGAAGGCACCGTGGCACGCGCCATTGCTCGCAATCAAAAACTTGGATTGCCAACTGATTATGAAAGTTTGAATTTACCAGCTGAAACTAGAAACTACGTACCCAAACTACAGGCTATTAAAAACCTGATGACTAATCCAGGCAATTATGGACTGAAAATTCAAACCATTTCAAATACAGCCTATTTCACTAAAGTTTCAGCACCTGCGCAAATTGATGCCCATTTAGCCGCAAAACTTGCAGAAATCAGTGATGATGAATTTCATGCGCTGAACCCAAGCTACAACCGCCCCGTAATTATCAATAATAGCGATAAGCATGGAATATTGCTGCCGATTCTGGCCGCAAAAACATTTAGAGACAACCTCGCAACTTATGACAAACCGCTAGTAAGCTGGCAAACGTATTACGCAAAGCGTGGCGAACGTATGGATAAAATCGCCAATAAATTTGGGATTCAGGTAGAACAACTACGCGATGTAAATGGTTTGTCTAACCAAAATAAAATAAAAAATACTGCAACGATTCTAGTACCTAATGGCAAACATGCTGATTTCACCATTACCAATGCAATAGCTGAAACCAGCTCC
This sequence comes from Methylotenera sp., assembly GCA_027310735.1. GTDB lineage: Bacteria > Pseudomonadota > Gammaproteobacteria > Burkholderiales > Methylophilaceae > Methylotenera. The sequence continues at coordinate 956 of DAIDAH010000312.1, forward strand.
AATATTACAGCGCAAACAGACAGCAATGTAGAAGCAAATCCAGACATAGTGACTGAACAAAACTCAGCGAATATAGATTTAACTAATATACAAAACAACACCGTAAGCAATTCTGAAAGCACTTCCAATACCAATGAGCCTGACAAAACCCATAACATCACACATAAAGTTAAAAAGGGTGAAAGCATTGGGAGTATTGCTAAAAAATATCACGTGAGTATCAAGCAAATTACAGCATCTAACTCCCTAAAAAATAATCGTGTAAAAGCTGGGCAGATTCTTACTATAGAGGTCATTGAGACTAAAATAGAAGAGTCTCAACATAGTAAAACTAGTCGTAAACAGCCAAGCGCAAGAAAAGCGAGTAGCACGACTAAATCTGGTCACAAAAAGATTAAATCCAAATCGGAAAAAATTGCTGCAAAACACAAACGCCACTAAATGAATGCGCACTTAAAATACAAATTTCAACAACTAACACTAATCGGGCTGATAGTGATGCTGATCTCAGCCTGCGGAAATTCAGCATCTAGCAATCAATCGACCAATAAAATAGATTACAGCAAAAATTACCCGCCCAGCAATGGTGGCACGCTCATTGATGCAATGACGGGTGAGCCAAGCGGTTTAATCGCTATGATTGCTGGTGAATCTGCGGCATCAGCCATTGCTGGTAATATATTTAACAGTCTACTTAAATATGACAAGAATCTGGATATAACAGGCGAACTGGCTGAGTCTTGGGCAATATCAGCAGATCAAAAAACCATTACTTTTCATCTTAAACCAAATCTAAAATGGGCCGATAACCAGCCCCTCACCAGTGATGACGTACTGTTCACTTGGCAAAAGGTCACTGATGAGAAAACACGCACACCTTATGGCTCAGACTACAAATTAGTCATAAAGGCCGAAACTCCTGATAAAGACACCTTTCGAGTGACCTATGCCGCACCATATGCCCCCGCACTGGACACCTGGGCTGGTTTACATATTTTGCCTAAACATCTACTGAAAGATCAGGATATCAACACGACAGCATTCGCGCGTCACCCAGTCGGCAGTAATTACTACAAACTGGATAGCTGGAAAAATGGCCAATACCTTAAGCTCACTCGCAACCCTAATGCCACGCAAGGACAAGCTAGAATCGACTCATTACTTTCACGCATTATCCCGGATAAAGCCGCACAGTTTTTAGAGTTAAGCGCTGATAATATTGACTTAATGGGACTAAATCCCATCCAATACGCAAGAATATTTCCTGCAAGACCAGAACTCAACAAGAACATCGCTCTTTATAAAGAACTTGGTAACAGCTACACCTACTTAGGGTTTAATCTTAAACGCAAGCCATTTGATGATGTTCGCGTGCGACAAGCTATTAATTATGCGATTAACAAGCAAGAGATTATTGACGGTGTTTTATTGGGGTTAGGCGAGCCCGTGGCCTCACCCTATAAGCCTGGTACACGCTGGAGCAACCCAAATCTCAAACCATACCCTTATGACCCAGCTCGAGCAAAAGCACTATTAAAAGCCGCGGGTTATGAAGACCATGATGGTGATGGCATATTGGATAAAGACGGCAAACCACTAAGTTTTGAGATTTTGACCAATCAAAATAAAGAGCGTGAGTTAACTGG
>DAIDAH010000313.1 GCA_027310735.1 Methylotenera sp.
AGGGCCGGATTGCGGCAATGATTGAAGGTGAAATCATGGGTCAGTGGCAACATCCCTTGTTGCCGCTATTTGTGGATTTTTCAGGTCAGCCCTGTCTGGTGGTGGGTGCGGGAAAGATCGCCGCACGTAAAACTACCGCTCTGATCAGGGCGGGCGCGAAAGTTACTGTGGTTGCGCCAGAGTCCGGCCCGGAGATGAAAGAACTATGCCTGTCTCATATCGTAGTCTGGCACGCGCGTCGGTATCTGGAGGAGGATCTTTCCGGGCAGCGGTTGGTGGTCGCTGCGACCAGCGATCAAACACTTAATGCCGTAATTGCGGCAGCTGCCAAACAGCAAGGCTTGCTGGTTAATGTGGTTGATCCTGGTCACCAGGGTAATGCTATTATTCCCACGGTCATTGATCGTTCTCCAATCCAAATAGCACTATTTAGTGGAGGCGCATCTCCAGCTTTAGTTCGACAACTAAACCGACAGTTGGAAGCTTTCATTCCCCAAGCCTATGGGCGGTTGGCGACGTTTGCCGGAACGTTGCGCGAGCGCGTCAGACAGGCATTATCTGAGGCAGCACAACGTCACCGATTTTGGCGAGAATTCATGGAGAGTCCGGCGGCTGTGCAGGTTCTAGCGGGGAACGAAGTGGCTGCTAGGAATCTGACAGAGTTACATTTCTCTGGAGGTAATATTGTAGTGGGTAACGTGTACCTCATCGGTGCCGGTCCTGGTGATCCTGAACAGCTTACATTACGTGCATTACGTCTATTGCAACAAGCCGACATTGTCGTGCATGACCGACTAGTAGGTTCAGGGGTAATGGCCTTGATTCCTGAGGATGTTGAACGTATTGATGTTGGGAAGGTTCCTGGCCATCATCGCTACAACCAGCAGGAAATCAATCAGATATTGATAGATCAAGCTCGGCTGGGCAAGCGTGTTGTGCGCCTAAAAGGTGGAGATCCTTTTATTTTTGGCCGCGGCGGTGAAGAAGTTGAGGCACTAACTGCTGCTGCCATCCCTTATCAGGTGGTGTCAGGCATTACTGCAGCCGTCGCATGTGCAGCCATCGCCTCTATTCCATTAACACATAGAGAGTGGTCGCATGGTTGTATTTTTCTGCCAGGACAGTTCTGCGATCACGCAAGTGAAATGGACTGGAGTGTCTTCGCCAGTGCAAAACAGACGCTTGTGTTTTATATGTCAGTTAACAATATAGAGAAAATATGCCAGTGCTTGTTGGAAAGTGGCATGGCAGCGAACATGCCTGCTGCCTTGGTACAACAGGCAACCCTGCCACAGCAGCGTGTGAGTGTCGCAACTGTGGGTGAATGGTCAAAACCACCTACCTTTAAAATAGAACCTGGCATTCTGATTATTGGAGACACCGTGCGATTGAGCCCTTATTTCACAACTAAAACTGAAAATATACGATGAGGAGAATGTTCCTCCTCAGTCATCATTCTCTTGCCTTGCCCCTCGAAAAAGCATCTCTTAGCGTTCGTTATAAAGGAGTGAACAATGATGAAGGCCAATATTAAAAGAGCGTTATACACGATAGAATTTAAATAAAAAGCTAAATAGTTCAAAGTGGACGCAGTGATTTCCCCACTTAGAGTGACTGTCCACAAAGGACACGCGGCCGTAGATGAGCTTTCGCTGTTGAATGTCTGCAACGCGGATGTTTCCAGCCCTCGTTCTGGATTTGCTAATGTCTCAGTTGGGTCGAAACTTGCCCCATGACCCCTTAATTGGCTTGCCTCAAAGCAGTCTGTGATAAATATGAATTCGGCCAATAGAGGTGATTTATTCAGGCGATTGAATCACTTTAAACTGACCATTTTCAAATACACCTTGATCTATATTCCCGTCGATATTGCGAAGCAAAAACTTGGGATTATTGGGGTTTGCTTGATAAAGTGGTATGCCTTTAGATATGTTTAGTTTTACGCCTTTGGTTTTAAAAATGTTCAATGCACGAGCCAAAGCCATTTGACCATCGAGAATGTTTTTCCTGATTTCTTCAGGGCTTGGTCGTTCAGCGACTATAGTGACCGCCCCAACTGTAACTGTAGTTAATTCTTTTCTAATATCCGTAATTATTGCGGTTGCCATAACGTCATGCCTGCTAAATTGAAGGACTCTTAGTTAATTTTATTGAATTATCAATAACATCTAACGACAATTCATCGCCCTCTCCCCACCCCATCGATGCCAACAGATCATCTGGCAATATAATAATGGCATCACCAGATCCATCACCAACATCAACCAAAGGTATTGTCCATTTTGTTTGTAAGTCAGTATTCATCGCATCCCAATCAAACAACACCACCATAGGCAATTGCACTGAGTACTCTCTTTACTTCTACAGCGCCATATTCAGATTTAGCGAGAGTTGTTGGTGTGTCACCCAAGGCAGGATTTGCGCTGTTTAGCCAATGATTGGCTTTTGACTCAGTGCCAAAAGTTTCAATTGCCAGAGTTTTAATCTCGGCTAATCGCAGTTGTGATTTAGAGCTTGTTTTCATCAACAGGTTTACCTAATCCTTTTTTGAGAAATATATATCCCGTTCTTTATGAAACTTGCTTCTCATCTTTAGCT
>DAIDAH010000314.1 GCA_027310735.1 Methylotenera sp.
GTGCTGCGGCGCTCATCGGTACTTTTTTAATCATGATTATTCTGATTGCAGTACTGGGCTTGGTTGTGGTGAATGCTATGAAGCACAGTCCGTGGGCGACCGCGACTGTTGCCGCGACGATACCTATTGCCATGATTGTGGGTTTTTATATGCGAAACCTGCGCCCAGGACGTGTGCTGGAAGCCTCTGCACTTGGCGTAATCTTGCTATTGCTAGCTGTGGTTGGTGGTGGTTGGGTAGATCACCATGAAGGGTTGCGCGCCTTGTTTGACCATGAAGGTTTGACCCTTGCTTGGCTGGTGATTGCTTACGGTTTTGCCGCCGCAGTGATGCCTGTATGGCTATTGCTGGCACCACGTGATTATTTATCCACTTTTATGAAGCTGGGTACAATCACACTACTGGCTGTAGCCATGATTATCTTGCAACCGCATGTGCACATGCCAGCGCTTACCCAGTTTACGGATGGCAGTGGACCGATTTTTGGCGGTAAGCTATTTCCGTTTGTGTTTATTACCATTGCCTGTGGTGCGATCTCGGGTTTTCATGCATTGATTGCTTCGGGCACCACACCTAAGCTGCTGGCGAATGAACGTGATATTCGCATGATTGGTTATGGCGCAATGCTGCTCGAAAGTTTTGTGGCGATTATGGCGATGATCGCCGCTACGGTACTGGAGCCGGGTGTGTTTTTTGCCATTAATAGCCCCGCGGGTGTGGTTGGAAAAGAAGCGGTGGATGCTATTGCTAAAATCAATAGTTGGGGCTTTGCTGTCAGTGTTGAGCAAATGAATCAGCTGGCAAAAGACATGGGTGAAAGTACCCTGTTTGCCAGAACTGGCGGTGCGCCAAGCTTGGCTGTGGGCATGGCCAGTATTTTTGGCAGTGCCTTTGGCAAAAGCATGCTGGCGCTTTGGTATCACTTTGCCATTATGTTTGAGGCGATTTTTATTCTCACCACGTTGGATGCCGGCACTCGTGTTGGCCGCTTCATGTTGCAGGACATGTTGGGTAATATCTGGCCAAAAATCGGTCAAACGTCATGGATGCCTTCCGTTATTTTGACCAGTGGGCTAGTCGTGGCTGGTTGGGGTTACTTTTTGTATATTGGTGTGATTGATCCGAATGGTGGTGTGAATATTTTATGGCCGCTATTCGGCATTGCGAACCAAATGCTTGCAGCCATAGCCTTATGTGTGGCAACGGGTATTTTAGTGAAATCGGGCAAGCTTAAATATGCTTGGATTACTGGTGTGCCGTTGGTGTGGCTGGTTATTATTACCAGTACAGCAGCATGGCAAAAAGTTTTTAGTGATGATGTTCGGGTAGGTTTCTTTGCTGCGGCCAATGATTTGGCTGTGAAATTGGCGGCAGGAGTGTTGCCGCCGGAAAAAGCGGCAGTGGCACCACATTTGATATTCAACCAGCAGCTAGATGCATATTTAACACTATTCTTTGTGGCAGTGTTATGGGTGGTGATTCTGGATATGTTGTATGTAACTTATCGTTATTTAGTCGGCAAGGCGCTATTGCCATTAACTGAAGTGCCGCATGTTGAAACCCGACTAAATGATTTATGGGTAAGAGATTAAATGATAAAAGCCATTAAAGTGTTATGGAAAAACATTCGCCGCCTTTCAGGTGACGATGCTTATGAGCAATATTTGCAGCACTACTCTCAGTATCATTCGCAACAACATCACGCCGAGCCGCAAGTGGAAAATACAGATGTAGAAGATGCTGAGCCATTAAGCCGCGAAGTGTTCTTTAAGCAATGGCAAGATAAAAAATGGAAGGGTGTTAAACGCTGCTGCTAAAACGCGTGATACCAGCCTAAGCCAGTATCACCCTAAGTTGGTATTACTAAGCCGAATAAATTGGCTTTTCCTCAGAATGGTGTTGATGAGAAACTTCTGGTTTACAGGTGACGATTGTTGTTTTTATTGCAATACCAAAACATCACAACACCCAATATCACCATCGGTAAACTCAACCATTGCCCCATGCTCAGTCCCATCGACAATAAACCCAGATAATCATCTGGCTCACGCGTGAACTCAACCAAGAATCTAAAGCTGCCGTAGCCCATCAGGAACACCGCGGAAATCGTACCTGTGGCACGTGGTTTGGCTGAATAAATCCAAAGAATTAAAAACAGCACAATGCCTTCAAGGCCAAATTCATAGAGCTGTGAAGGGTGGCGCAGTAAGCCATCTACTTTAGGAAACACCATGCCGTATTGGCTATTAGTGACTCTGCCCCATAGTTCACCATTGATGAAGTTGCCCATGCGTCCAGCACCAAGCCCGATTGGTACGAGCGGCGCTACAAAATCCATAATACCCATCCACTTTAAGTGATACTTGCGAGCAAAAATCCACATCGCGACTAATACACCTAAAAATCCACCATGAAAACTCATGCCACCTTGCCACACCGCCAAAATTTCAGCTGGATGCTGTGCAAAATAACTGAATTGGTAAAATAATACATACCCTATGCGGCCACCAAGAATGACGCCTAGTGCACCAAAAAATAAGGCGTCGTCTAGCATTGGCAC
>DAIDAH010000315.1 GCA_027310735.1 Methylotenera sp.
CTGCAACTGCAACTGCTGCAGCTGACACGCCAAATTTCTCTTCGATTTCTTTAATAAATGCCGTCAAATCTAACACTGACATGTTGCCTACTGCATCTAAAATATCTGCATTTGTAATTGCCATTTGAATATTCCCTAAAATAAAATTTTGTAGTTACTGAATTAAGCTGCTTCTTTTGCGTCACGAACTGCTGCAAGTGCGCGAGCGAACTTGGTTGGCACTTCGTTGAGTGTACGAGCAAATTTTGCAAGCAACTCTTCGCGGCTTAATGTAGATGCCAAGGCTTGTACGCCTGCAACATCCATCATTTGATTTGGAACAGCACCGGCTTTAATCACAAACTTGCCATTAACCTTAGCAAAATTGTTCATTACCTTTGCCGCTGCAACTGGGTCTGTAGAAATACCAAACACCAATGGACCAACCATTTCATTTGCTAACGCTGCGAATGGTGTGCCTTCTACTGCACGACGCACTAAAGTATTTTTCAATACACGTAAGTACACACCAGAACTTCGAGCATCTGCACGCAAAACGGTCATATCTGACACGCCTATGCCACGGTACTCAGCAAGAACAATTGCTTGTGCCTGTGCAACTTGTGCGCTAACTTCAGCAACTACTGCTTTTTTCTCTGTAAGATTCAGACTCAAGGTCTTTTCTCCTTCCGTTAAAATCTCTACTTTATGACTAAAGTAGAATCTGCTGTTATCACTCTTTCGAGCAACAACAACCATTTCACGGCGACCACACATCAGGGGATATTATTCCTGTTTAGAGATACGCCATCTGCGTAGGGTTCCGTGAACTTTAAGGCAGAGGTTGAAGCCGACAGCACTTCTTCACCCACATTAAGTCACTTACATTAAATCCTTACGGATACCTACGGTCTTTGACAACCTCATTTTCCAGAAAATTGAAATTAACTGAAAAATGAGCTCAAAGCCCTTTGCAAGTGAGTTCAGATACACTGAACTCACTTATCGTTCTTTAATTAAGCGATTAGACTCGCTTGATCTACACGTACGCCAGCACCCATTGTGCTAGATACTGATAGCTTTTTAAGATAAACACCTTTGGTAGATGCTGGCTTAGCTTTATTTAAAGCATCTACCAATGCAACCAAATTGCCTTGCAACTGCTCAATCGTGAAAGATGCACGACCGATTGTGCAATGCACGATGCCGCCTTTATCTGTACGATATTGCACTTGACCCGCTTTAGCATTTTTAACCGCAGTTGCAGCATCTGGCGTCACCGTACCGACTTTTGGATTTGGCATTAAACCACGTGGACCTAAGATTTGACCCAAAGCACCAACAATACGCATAGCATCAGGTGTAGCAATTACGATATCAAAATCCATCACACCAGCTTTAACTTGCTCTGCCAAATCTTCAAAACCAACAATATCAGCGCCAGCAGCTTTTGCAGCTTCAGCTTGAACACCCTGTGCAAACACTGCCACACGAGTTGTTTTACCTGTACCATTTGGCAATACCAAGGCACCACGAACCAATTGGTCTGATTTACGCGCATCAATACCTAAATTAACAACGGCATCAACAGACTCATTGAATTTTGCAGTTGCATTCTCTTTAACCAAAGATAAGCCTTCAGCTACGGCATATACCTTATTGCGGTCAACTTTAGCGCGAAGCGCTGTAATACGTTTTGATGTTGCCATGTTACACACCCTCCACTTCAATACCCATGCTACGCGCACTACCAGCGATAGTACGTACAGCAGCATCCATATCCGCTGCGGACAAGTCAGCACGCTTTGTATTCACAATATCTTCAGCTTGTGCACGTGTGATTTTGCCTACTTTATCTACGTGAGGACGTGGTGATCCTTTGGTAATTCCAGCAGCTTTTTTGATTAAAATAGTTGCAGGAGGCGACTTCATCACAAATGTGAAGCTCTTATCCGCAAATGCTGTAATCACAACTGGAATTGGCAGTCCTGGCTCTACACCTTGTGTAGCAGCGTTAAACGCTTTACAGAACTCCATAATATTCAAACCACGTTGACCCAATGCTGGACCGATTGGTGGGCTTGGGTTGGCTTTACCTGCAGGAACCTGCAGTTTGATATAGCCAATAACTTTCTTTGCCATGCTATAACTCCTAATGTGGGTACTATCGCTTACAAAAGTTAAAGAACTAACTTTTGGGAGTAATCCTGAAAAGCTCCCCGTTAATAAATACTGCTACAACTTGATACCGACTACTAAATCTCTTTTTCTACCTGAGCAAACTCTAGCTCAACAGGTGTGGATCGACCAAAAATTACAACAGAAACGCGTAATTTACTTTTCTCGTAGTTAATGTCTTCGACATTGCCGGAGAAGTCTTTAAATGGCCCATCAATAATACGCACTGACTCACCTTTTTCGAAGGTAAGCTTTTGCGTTGGATTACTTTTACTATCATCAATACGCTGCAAGATAATATCAACTTCTTTATCTTTAAT
>DAIDAH010000316.1 GCA_027310735.1 Methylotenera sp.
GTGGCACATCGTTCGCATGTCATCGATATGACAGACGATAAGGCACTTCGTGACCTGATTGCTCAAGAAAAACCGCATTTAATCGTGCCTGAAATTGAGGCACTCAATACTAATACACTTGCTGATATTGAAGCTGCGGGCATCGCAACCGTTATTCCTACCGTAAAAGCTGTGCAACTTACCATGAATCGCGAAGGTATCCGCAGGTTAGCTGCTGAGGAGTTGCAATTACCAACTTCACCTTATGCTTTTGCTAAGAGTGAAGCAGAACTGCAAGCCGCGATTGATGCTGGCATTGGTTACCCCTGTTTTATTAAGCCCACGATGTCATCGTCAGGCAAAGGTCAATCACGCATCATTAATGCATCTGAAGTGAAAACTGCTTGGGATTATGCCGCATCAGGCGGGCGAGTGAATCAGGGCGTGGTGATTGTAGAGGGTCAAATCGATTTTGATTACGAAATCACATTGCTAACTGTGCGTGCAAAAAATGCACAAGGCGAAATCACTACTTATTTCTGTGAGCCTATCGGCCATGTGCAAGAAAAAGGAGACTATGTTGAGAGCTGGCAACCACAGGCGATGACTGCTGCTGCCTTGCTAGAGTCAAAACGAATAGCAAAAGCTGTAACAGATAGTTTGGGGGGCTTAGGTTTGTTTGGTGTAGAGCTTTTTGTTAAAGGCGATTACGTTTGGTTTAGTGAAGTGAGTCCGCGTCCGCACGATACTGGCATGGTCACCATGGCCAGCCAACGGTTTAGCGAGTTTGATTTACATGCACGCGCTATTCTAGGTTTACCTGTCGATGTCAGTTTACGCGATGCAGGCGCTAGCGCGGTGATTTATGGTCAACATGAAACCCATAATCTTGCTTTTGAAGGTGTTGATGCTGCGCTTGCTGTGCCTTGCAGCGATATACGTTTATTCGGCAAGCCAGAGTCTTTTGTTAAGCGGCGCATGGGCGTAGCGCTGGCTACTGGTAAAGATGTCACTGAGGCGCGAGCACGAGCCAAGCTGGCAGCCAGCCTTGTTAAACCGAAGGTCATTTAAGAAAACGATATGCTGAATAAAGTAGAAGAAGCGGGTAGCAATAAAAATACATTTTTTGAGTTGCTTGGTGGTGAAGCGAGCGGAACTGAGAGTATTCGTAAATTAGTAGAAACCTTCTACGATATTATGGATAGCGACCCCAAGGTTCTGCCTTTACGTGCCATGCACCAAGCTGACTTAACCTCTGCAAGAGAAAAGCTGTTTATGTTTCTTACTGGCTGGACAGGTGGTCCGCAGCTCTACATCGAACGTTATGGGCACCCAGTATTGCGCAAGCGGCATTTGCCTTTTGCTATTGATGAATCAGCACGCGATCAATGGATGTACTGCATGATTAAAGCTATGCATCAACTGGGCTTTGAGGATGAACTGATGAAGCGCTTGGCCGAGCAGCTGTATGGCGTTGCTGACTTTATGCGGAATCAATAGTTCTAAAAATTTCTGTAGGTTTTAGCTGAAGGGTAGGTGCTTCATTTTCAACTTAGAATGTCAGCTCCGCCAGCATACTAAGTTAAAGGTGATTTATCGCTGAGTCATTTGTTGAATGCGTCCTGCAGCTTCAACACATTCATTCAAGCTTGCCACCAGTGCGAGTCGCACAAAATCCTGCCCTGGGTTAACCCCATGTGCTTCGCGCGCTAAAAAACTACCCGGCAATGTAGTGACATTGAAATCACGATACAGGCTTAACGCAAATTCAGTATCTGTCTGCTTACTTCTGGCCCATAAATAAAAGGCGGCATCCGGCATTTCAACCGCTAATGCGCCGTTTAATAACGGTGTCACTTTCTCGAATTTCTCTGCATAAAGTCTGCGATTTTCGACTACGTGAACTTCGTCATTCCATGCCGTTGCGCTAGCCGCCTGTACAGCGGGGTTCATGGCACAGCCATGATAGGTGCGGAATAGCGCGAATTTTTCAATAATACTTTCGTCGCCAGCTACAAAGCCTGAACGCATGCCGGGTACATTGGAGCGTTTGGAAAGTGAGCTGAATACTACAAGATTTTTATAGTCGCGATTAAGCTGTTTTGCGGCTTGCAAAGCGCCTAATGGCGGTGTTGCTTCGTCAAAGTAAATTTCTGAGTAACATTCGTCTGCTGCAATTACAAAACCATATTTGTCTGACAATTCAAAAATGGTTTTCCATTGAGCCAAATTCATTACTTTGCCTGATGGATTGCCTGGGCTGCATACGTAGGCCAGTTGCGTTCTGTTCAACACGTCAACAGGTACGCTCTCAAAATCCATTGCGTGATTATTTTCAGGCAATGTATTTAAAAAGTAAGGGGTTGCACCTGCGAGAAAAGTTGCGCCTTCGTAAATCTGGTAAAACGGATTTGGTGAAATGACGACTGGGTTAGGTTTTGTGCGGTCGATGATGACTTGCGCAAATGCAAATAATGCTTCGCGGCTACCTGTT
>DAIDAH010000317.1 GCA_027310735.1 Methylotenera sp.
ATGCGACGTTTTCTAGCTATGCTTTAACACGTAATTAGCCTTTACAAATTACATACACTCATTAGCCACACAAAAATCACTATTACTCTAGCTACTTTCAGTGTGGTGTTTGCTATGCATAAGCACCAAACGCTTTAGCTCTGGTACACAGGAACCGCATTGGGTGCCGCATTTCAGCTTGCTTTGCAGTGTGATCAAATCTGCCCCTAGTTTGATGCTGTCAATAATATCGTTTTCAGCCACATCCAAACAATTACATACAATTTTCCCACGACTGCGTTGACCTGCCGGTGGGGTACTAAGTGGTGCCAATGCCCAACGGCGAAGTTCTGCCGTAAACTCCCCTGCAGACATGACATCTTTAAGCCAATCTGCGGCCAATGTTTCGCCGACCAGACGTACCCCTGTCACTTCCGATTTGCCAGTAACAGGATTACTTTCAACAGAAATACGTTTGCTGATACCACGTTTAGTATCATCATAATTTAGCAAAGGTATCTCATCTGTCATGCCAAGTAGCGTATCAATTTTTGCAATCAGCGTGCTATCTGGCGCTTGCATATGTGCAGCACGCAAAATAAGCATGCCGATACGGTGCTCAGTTGCACGCCCAAATAAGCCGCAGCTCGCATACTCAAAATTGGTCAATAAACTTTGTACGTTTTTCAGTACTTCTAAATTTTGAATACTACGCATGGCTGTCATACGCCACGGCAAATCTAACCTCTCAATCTTGACCGCTGTATGCTTAAGCTCAGGCTGTTTAGATGTTTTATCAAAAGTAGACGGCATCATTGCATTAACGCCTAGGCCGTGCATAAACTGGCCGCCCCAATGCATAGCAACAAATGTTTGCGAAGGTTGAACCTCATCGGATAGTTGTGCGGCTAAAACCAAGCTGCCGCGCTTATTACTCACCTTAACAATGTCACCATCTTTAATCGAGCGGCGCGTCATGTCATCGGCATTCATGTAAATGACAGGCGCTTCAGCATGGTTAAATAACTGAGCCACCCTACCCGTACGGCTCATGCCATGCCACTGATCGCGCAACCGGCCTGTGAGTAAGTGTAGCGGATGTCGTGCGTCCGTTTTATCGGCAGTGCCTTTATAGATTGTATTGGTAAATAGCGCTCTACCATCCGACTTTTGGAATATACCATCGGTATACAAGCGCGCTTTACCCGTAGTATCACCCTCTTTAAATGGCCACTGTTGTGGACCTTGCGTGTTGAGTAAGTTGTAACTTAAACCAGTAATATCTAAATCTCGGCCTCGCGTAGTTTCGCGGTGCTCATTAAAGATTTGTTCGGTAGTTGTGTATGGGAATAAATTGGTTTTCTTCGCTAAACGACGTTCCAGACGTTGCGCAAAATCCACCATAATCGCCCAATCATGGCGTGCTTCAGCCGGTGGAGTTACGGCTGGGTTTACTCGGGTAATGCGTCGTTCTGAGTTTGTGACTGAACCTTCTTTTTCACCCCAAGTACTGGCTGGCAGCAGCACGTCAGCATATTGATTGGTATCGGTGTTATTAAAGGCATCTTGTACTACAACCAACTCAGCATTACTTAAAGCTTCTCGCACACTATTTAAATCTGGCATGGAGTGCGCAGGATTCGTACAGGCGATCCAAATGGCTTTAATGCTGCCCTCTTTTACCGCCTCAAACATCTCGACAGCAGACTTGCCCGGTACGGCAGGTACATCATCTACCCCCCAAAATTTGTCAATCTCAGCGCGATGAACTGGGTTTGACAAATCACGGTGTGCAGACAACATCGCAGACATTCCACCAACCTCGCGACCACCCATCGCGTTCGGCTGACCGGTAAGTGAAAATGGCCCAGCACCGACTTTACCAATCTGGCCGGTGGCTAAGTGCAGATTAATCAATGCTGCATTTTTTTCCGTACCATGAATCGACTGATTCAAGCCCATGCAGTACATGGATAAAGAAGGGCCTTTGCCAAACCATTTTGCAGCAGTAATGATGTCTGCTTCTTTAATGCCGCAAATATCCGCCACCATTTTAGGTGTGTACTCACGTACGGTTTCTTTAAGAGCATCAAAGCCGTTGGTGTGCGCATTGATGTAAGCCATATCCAGCAAGCCTTCCCACAGCATCACATGCAGAATACCATTAAATAGCGCGACATCCGTGCCAGGTAAAATGGCAAGATGTAAGTCCGCCGCTTGAGCCGTATCTGTGCGGCGCGGGTCAACCACCACAATCTTTAGGTTAGGATTTTTAGCCTTAGCATCTTCAATCCTGCGGAAAATAATCGGATGCGCAAAAGCGGTATTGCTACCCGCTATCAATAAACATTCAGTATGGTCGATGTCTTCATAGCAAGCTGGCGGCGCATCTGCGCCTAGCGTGGTCTTATATCCCAACACTGCCGAACTCATACACAATCTTGAGTTGGTATCCACATTATTGGTGCCGTTCAAACC
>DAIDAH010000318.1 GCA_027310735.1 Methylotenera sp.
GTGGCTGGCACGTTGCAGGTGGCTGGTTCAAGGGTAAGTACCTCTGGCCCGAGATAAGGTATTGCGCTGCCTGAAGCTAGTGCGGCGGTGATTTCTTGCAGAGCTGTTGTTGTCATGATTGATACTCCTAAATAAGTTGTAGGGCAGAGGAGAGCCGTACTTAATAAATCGCCGCACCCGCACCCACATTAATCGAGGCATCTTTGGCAGTTTTTACAATAAAAGCGACTTGGTCTTCGCTGATTTGGCCGTGAAAAGGCAGGGCGATCGCGCGATCAGCTACTTTTTCAGTGACTTTTAAATCACCCTTGCGGTAACCGTATTGCTCAATATAGGCGCGCTGTAAATGTAGTGGCTGGCAGTAGGCTGAGCTTTCAACTAGCTCGGTTTCTAAATCATCGACCAATGCATCGCGGCTACTACCACTGAAGCGTGTGCCTAAATGCACTGTGTACAGAAACCAGTGTACTTCCTCAACGCCCGGAGCAATGTATGGCGGTTTGATACCTTCAAAGCTGGAAATTTGCGCCTGATACCAAGCTTCAACTTGTTTACGTTTTGCTAGAATCTCCGGCAGACGTTGTAATTGAACCAAGCCTAACGCCGCAGTTATTTCAGAAATTCCTGCATCCAGTGGTGGACGTAAAGTAGCTGTGAGTGAAGCACGTTCTTGGCGTTGGCGGCTTCTGAAGTGGCGTATTTTCAAGGCTAGTGTGTCGTCATCAGTGACGATCATGCCTGCTTGACCGCAGTTCAAGGGGGATAGTGGTGAAAAATCAAACACAGAGACATCACCAAAACTGCCGACTATCTTACCTTGGTAGCGTGAGCCTATTGACTCCGTTGCATCTTCAATCAAAAGCGCATCTGATTTTTTAGCTAAAGCCTGCAGATTTTCCCAGTCTGCGGGATGTCCATTTACATTGGTGGCTAAGATTGCACGGGTTTTATCGGTAACTTTTGCTTCGCCTTTCTCAGGCGATAAGGTTTGCGACCAGTAATCAATATCCGCTAATACCGGTGTGGCACCTGCCCAAGAAATGGCGTGGGCAGTTTGCCGCCAACTGTAACCTGAGGTAATTACCTCATCATCCGCACCTATGCCAGCGGCTTTTAATACCAGTAACATGCCGATGGTGCCGCCACTTACGGCAATGGCATGTCGGCGACCTACGTAGGCCGCAAAAGAGGTCTCAAAAGCTTTGGTGATGTGGCCTTCTGTCTGCGAAGCACGGTTTAGCGCAACTTCAATGGCTGATAATTCAGTGGCAGAGTAATCCGGATCCGCAAGTGATATCCAGGCTTCAATAGAAGTGTCAGCTTCAGTCATGGCGTTAGCATCGGTCATCAATAACTCATTTATGTGCAATGACAACAGCAGTTGCATCGCTGAGGTTGTGGGTGATCTGTACACAATGATCACGGCCGTCTAGCAAGTATAAGTTGTAGTTAACCAATGAGCGGAACGGCGCTTCATCAATGTCTGAATCTGACATACGCAGAAAAGATAGCTCCGGAAAACTACCTTTGAGCATAGGTAGCGGGTTGTTTGATATTTTGTGAAAGTCGAGCAGGGATAGCTCAATTTCATTCATGGTTTCAGTTGAGATGCACATTTTTTACTCCGATTCTTCAGCTAACCGTTTAGCTTCTACGGTGATTGGTAGGCGCGTGCCTTCTGGCATTTCAGGCAGTGATAGTTGCCAGCCATTTGCAAGCTTGATAATGCCGCCCCATAAATCTGGGTTTTCATGCGAGACGATAGGCTCTTCCAAATCCTTTTTAGGGACATAGGCCGAGAGTTCGCCTTTTTCGTTACGTCGAATCATAATTTTCATGTGCTATCCTTCTTCTAATTAAGCCGCAATGTCTGTGTGCATTGCGGTAGCTAAGTGAACTACTGTTTTAATGACCATGTTGACTTCGTCTTCTGTAGTTTCTTTAGAAAGCGAAAAGCGGATAGAACTCAACGCATCTTCACGACTTAAACCCATTGCCAGCAAAACATGCGATGGGTCTGTGCCGCCGGCCGTGCATGCACTGCCTAGTGAAGCCATAATTCCGGACTGACCTAGCTTATGTAGTAATTCCTCACCATTTAGTCCGACAAAACACAAGCTGCTGGTATTGGGTACACGTGGCCCTGCACCGTTTACATATGCGAATGGCAAGCTGGCGGTAATGCCTTGTTCAAGTGTGTTACGTAGCATGGCAATCGATTTAGGCTGCTCTGCCAAATATTGTTGTGCAAGCTGGCAAGCTACGCCTAAGCCAACGATGCCAGTCTGGTTTTCTGTACCGCCACGACGACTGCGCTCCTGATGACCGTAAAGCAATGGTTTTAGAGTCAAGCCCTTGCGCACATACAGCACACCAACGCCTTTAGGCGCATGTAATTTGTG
>DAIDAH010000319.1 GCA_027310735.1 Methylotenera sp.
GCGTACCACTTCGTTACCCTTGCTAGTCAGCTCTGGAAAGTAATCTTTAGAAGCCAATGGTTTGCCTTTTTGTTCAAGCCATGTTGCCATGAATAGCTTTTGAAACTCGCTGACTACAGGTCCAGCTAGGCGTAAATGTGTGTCACGCCAGGCCGTGTTGCCTTTGGTAGGCTTGGATTTTCCGAATGATCCGCTGGAATAGACGCTACTGATATTAATTCCGCCAACAAAGGCGACCTGCCCGTCCACAATCAGTAGTTTACGATGATCACGTCGGCTGACTTGCCAAGATCTACGTGCTTTGAGCGGGTTAATCGGATTGAATTCCAAGATATTTCCGCCACTTTCTATGAGCGGCATAAAAAACTCCTTGGGTGTATTCATTGAGCCCACACTATCATAAATAAGATTTACTTGAACCCCGGCATTTTGCTTGCTGACTAATAGCTTGGCAAAACGTTGTCCAATTTCATCGTCTTCGATGATGAAAGTTTCCATATTGATATGATCTTTTGCATGCTGTATTGCCAGAAACATTGCATCATAGGTAGTGGGGCCATCTACCAGTAAATCTACTTTATTGCCGACCACCAGTGGGCTGCCAACAATTTCGGCCTCCAGTACTAAATGCTTATCAAAGATATTCGTATCATCACCATTCTTTTTAAGTCTGGCTAGAATCCCCTTGCTCTGCTGGGCGGTCAGTGGACCATGCATACCTTCAAGCTGCACAGGATGCGATGGTTGCATTGCCATATCAGGCACCATGGTCGGTATGGATGTGCAACCAGTTAATAGGATTAAAAAAAGGCTAATTACCTGTTCTTTAGTGATTAAAAGATTAATTTTATTTAAAGCCATTTACCTCTCCAGCACAGCTATTCAGCTTCATTTAAACATTTAATTAACACTAGCATATAAGCTTTTCGTGCTCCGTACGCTAGCACACTTAATTCGATGTTTTTAATGGTCTATATCTTTGATACGTGCGCTACCGCACGAACTAGATTAAATGCTATCGCATAGTATAGGTGTCGTTAGTGTTGCGTTATGTTGACTAGCATGGCTCCCATCATTGTTATTAAATCGGAGATTACAAAATGATGAAAAGAATTCGTTACCTATTGATATTGCTCGGAGTGCTGTCTTGCTCTGTAGCGCATGCCGAGGTGAACGTAAGCATCGGTATTGGTTTGCCAGGTGCAAGTGTCGGCATCAACTTGCCAGCTTACCCAGATTTTGTAGTGGTACCTGGCTATCCGGTTTACTACGCACCTCGCCTTGAAGCAAATCTCTTCTTTTATGATGGTTTGTACTGGGTTTATCAGGATGATAATTGGTACGCCAGTTCTTGGTATAACGGGCCGTGGTGGTATGTGTATCCAGAAGATGTGCCGTTATTCATCTTGCGAGTGCCTGTGCGGTATTACCGTCGTCCACCTGTATATTTTATCGGATGGTATCAGGATTCTCCGCCACGTTGGGGTAATCACTGGGGACATGATTGGGAGCGCAATAAGCATGGATGGAATCGATGGAACCGCAGCACAGCTCCTGCACCAGCGCCGCTACCTCTTTACCAAAAGCAGTATTCAGGCGATAGATACCCTAGACAGTTGGAACAACAGCATGAGCTTAATCAGCAGCATTACCGCTATCAACCGCATGACCCAGTCGTGCAGCAACGCTATCAGGAGCAGTTTGCACCAAGGGTGCCTGCCCAACGGGTTCGTTCGGTTGCTCCAAACGTTCAGTCACAGCCGAATGAGGGTGTACCTGTATCGCGATCAGCACCAGCATCGCCACAACAGCGGCGTCCAGAACTGCAATATCAAAAGCCGTTACCTAACTCTGAGTTAGATCAGCGTGAGCAGCAGATACAAAGAGCGCCTGCTCAGCGAGAAAGATTCCGCCAAGATGTGCAACGTTCTACATCACCTCAGGCAGATGTTTTAGCTGCACCGCGTACTGAGTCGCCGCCGAAGAGTGGTGAGGTTCAGAGATCAATCCCAGCATCACCACAGCAAGGCGGCAGGGAAATTCAAGATTATAGGCAGTCGCCACAGCCTGAGTCAGATCCACGTGAGCAACAAAGGTCAAGGCAGCGAAATAGAGAGAATGGGCAGCAAGGCAATAATGACGCGCGTGACCCTAGTCAAGGGCAAGGTCAGCAGCGAGATCGTGATCGCTATGAGTCTGCACATTGAGCTTAGTGTTAGACAAGTTTTTAGTCAGTTAATTTATCACTATAAGGATATTCAATATGAAACGTTTTTTGATTGTAGCTGCAGTAGCAGTAGCCTTTAGCACCCCATCATTTGCTGCAGATGTTGGCGTCTCGGTTAGCATCGGTCAGCCAGGCTTCTATGGAAGAATCGATATCGGCGGGTATCCTC
>DAIDAH010000031.1 GCA_027310735.1 Methylotenera sp.
TTGGATACCTGCAATTACAGTGTTAGGGTACAATCAAACCGTTAGTTGGAGCGACTTGCTTGGTCGGATTAAACGGGTAATCGATGGTAATACCAAGGCGGTAATTCAGTAGTTACTAGGTTGTCTGTAGTTTTGACATTTAAATGTAAAGGAATGAAGATGAAAAATTGGATAGTCGGCCTGACATTAGCGTGCATATTACCCGCATGTGTCACCATTAATATCTACTTCCCAGCTGCTGCAGCTGAAAAAGCCGCAGATAAGATTATTGATGAAGTTTGGCAGTTAAAACAAGGACAGGATAGTGCGACGCCAAAGCCCGCAGGGCAATAAATAGGTATATGCATAATCAGTCAGCTCATTAAAAAGGATGCGCAAAATGAAAAAATTATTGTTAGGTTTGTTGGTGTTGGTTGCGAGCATGTTTGCGGCCAGTTGGGTAGTAGCCGCGGCTGATTTGGAAGTGAATACGCCTGCGATATCCAGTATTCAGGCTAAGATGCAATCACGACATGCTCAGCTTAGTCCATATTATGCGAGTGGTGCCATTGGATTGACTAAGGATGCATTTATTGCCGTGAAGGATGCGAATGCTGTTCCGCTTGCACAGCGTGGCGCCTTAACTAGTCTAGTGAAAGATGAAAATGCAGATCGCGCAAATTTATATAAGGAAATTGCCGCAGCAAATGGTCATCCAGAGTGGCAAGCTGATATTCAGGCTACTTTTGCTAGTCGCTGGATAGATAAGGCGCAGAGTGGTTGGTGGGTGCAGCGTGCTGGCGGATGGGTTAAGAAATAATTTTTTAAGAAGTAATTTTGTAACACTTAATATATGACGCCGACTTTAGTCTTTGATATCGAAACCATTCCAGATACGGATGGTATTCGTACGCTGTTAGGTCTACCAGCTGACACCTCCGCTGAAGATGTTGCGAATATTGCCTTGCATCAACGCCGTCAGCAAAATGGCAGCGAGTTTTTGCCCTTGCATCAACATTGTATTTGCGCAATTTCATGCGCCTTGCGAGAGGATAATAATTTCAGGATATGGACATTAGGTGATGCTAATTCATCTGAAGCGGAAATTATTCAGTGCTTTTTTGATGGTATTGATAAATACACCCCGCAAATTATTTCCTGGAACGGCGGCGGTTTCGATTTGCCAGTGCTACATTATCGTGGGTTGATGCATGGTATTAATGCAGCCCGTTATTGGGATCTTGGCGAAGATGATAAAGATTTTAAATGGAATAACTATATTAGCCGCTACCACACTCGGCATTTAGACTTGATGGATTTGATGGCGATGTTTAATGCCCGTGCTAATGCCCCATTAGATGACCTAGCCAAGCTGTGCGGTTTTCCAGGTAAGTTGGGGATGGATGGTAGCAAGGTGTGGGATGCGTACAAAGCGGGTCAGATTGAGAAGATTCGTAATTATTGTGAGACAGATGTGGCAAACACACATTTGGTCTATTTACGCTTTCAGTTAATGCGTGGGCGCTTAAATCAAGTGACTTACGAGCAGGAAGTTGCATTGGTCAGAGAAGCGTTAACTGGCTATCAAGCTCCGCACTGGCAGGAGTTTTTGGCGGCTTGGCGATAAATATTAATTGTTCATTGAAGATGTTTTTATTTTCTGCTACTTCATCTGTCGCAAACTAAGCACGGTTCCTCAAATGCATGCTCTGCGGTAAAATGCGCGCATGAGAAAAAGACGCAATAGATCTGCAGTAGACATTACACAAGTGCCCGTTTTGACGGCGGTTATTGAATCGCTTGACCAAGAGGGGCGTGGCGTTACCCATGTTGAGGGTAAAACCATTTTTATTGACGGCGCTCTGCCGCAAGAAAAAGTCACTTTCCGGTCGCATCATATTAAATCCAGCTATGAAGTAGCTAATGTGGTTGAGGTGTTGAAGCAGTCCAACCAAAGAGTTACACCTAAGTGCCCACATTTTGGTTTGTGTGGTGGCTGTAAGCTTCAACATTTGGATTTCGCCGCACAGGTTGCAGCTAAACAAAGACTGCTGGAAAATGACCTGTGGCATATTGGCAAGGTTAAGCCGGAAAACATCCTACCACCGTTATATGGCCCTACTTGGGGTTATCGGCATAAGGCGCGCTTAAGTGTTAAATATGTAGAAAAAAAACAGCGTGTGCTAGTGGGTTTTAATGAAAAAGCGACCCGCTATGTTGCTGACATGAATAGCTGTGAAGTGCTGGTGCCTGAAGTTTCGGCACTGATTGAGCCTTTGCAGCAAATGATTCTCGCATTGAGTATTAAAGACAAGTTGCCGCAAATTGAATTGGCTGTGGGAGAGGCTGTAAACGACCATCCAGTTATTGTGCTCATCTTGCGCATTATGGACGCATTGAGCGAGCAAGATGAAGCGCTGTTGAAATCATTCGCAGATAAACATACTGTGCAAATTTGGACGCAAACTAAAGGCCCTGATACGATTAAGCCGTTTTACCCTTCGGCGGAGCAAAATTTAGAGCAGAGCGCTCAATTGCAATATAGTTTGCCAGAATATGAGCTTACTTATCCATTCAAACCAAATGAGTTTACACAAGTAAACCCACAAATCAATCAAGTAATGATTCGCCGTGCAATGCAATTACTTGCCCCACAAGCACATGAGAAAATTGCTGATTTCTTTTGTGGTATTGGTAACTTTACCTTGCCTATCGCCCGTAGTGGCGCGCAGGTATTAGGTTTAGAGGGCTTAGCAAATTTAGTTGAGCGCGCTAAAGAAAGTGCAGAGCTTAATCAGATTAATAACACAGAGTTTGGTGTGGCGGATTTATTTAAAATGACACCAGAGTCTTTAACTGGTTTGGGACGATTTGATAAATGGTTGGTAGACCCGCCACGTGATGGCGCGTTTGAGCTGATTAAGTCTTTAGATACTACCAATAGCCCGCAACGTATTGTCTATGTGTCATGTAATCCTGCGACTTTAGCGCGTGATGCAGGAGTGCTGGTGAACGAAAAATGCTATGCACTCAAAGCCGCAGGCGTGATTAATATGTTTCCGCATACCGCACATGTGGAGTCTATTGCCTTGTTTGAGTTGATTGGTTAGTGGTAGCTAAAATGATTCAAGGTTTAAGGCTGCGGTATAGATTTATTTAGCACAAAAATGAAGAAGTGATTTTTTGTTGTAGAAATACAACACTATTCAAGTTAGTGTGCTTTACTTGATACATATCAAATGGTTCTGTCATTACAAAAAATATAATTCACTTACCGAATTTAGTTGTTTATTTAATGGAGAGTAAGAAAATGAAAAAATCATTATTAGCTTTGGCTCTAGCTGCTGCTATTGCACCATCTTTTGCAATGGCAGAAGCAGGTGATATCGTTGTGCGTTTACGTGCAACTCATGTTGCACCAGATGAAGGTAGTCGTTTAGGCTCACAAACAGATGCAACTTATGGTGCAGGAACTGCAGCGCTTCTTTATGGTAATGCTGGCGCACAGTTGCAAGTAGGCAGTAACACCATTCCTGAGATTGATTTTTCTTACTACGTTACTAAAAACATTGCCGCTGAATTGATTTTAGCGCTAGGCACACGTCACGATGTTAGTATTGGTGGTATGGGTTCTGGTGCTGCTATCACTTCGCCAGCTTTAGGTAGTGTTAATTTGTTACCGCCAACATTGACTGCGCAATGGCACTTTATGCCAGATACAATGTTTGATCCATATGTTGGTGCTGGTGTTGCTTATGTGCTTGGTATGGATCGTAGTTTGACGGCACAAGTTGGTGGTGGCAGAGCGATTCGTATTGATAGAAATAGTTTTGGTGGTGTGCTTCAAGCTGGTATTGACGTAAATCTTCAAGACAAATGGTTGCTGAACTTCGATGTTAAAAAACTGTGGGTTGGTACGGATGTTGAACTTGACAGTCAAGGTCTTGCAGGTACAAAAACTGGCTGGCAAAAAATTGACAACTTGGACATTGATCCATGGGTTGTCAGCATCGGTATCGGTAAAAAATTCTAATTTACTGATTAGCTGTTAAGCGTTATTAGTGCGGTATTAGCCTCTGTCTTCATTGACAGAGGCTTTTTTTATGAGGTTATCATCAGCGTTGAAAGAGTAATATGATTTGATTACGCGTAAAAAAACGCTCCTACTATTTGATAGTAAGAGCGTAGTTATTGGATTGAAAGTCTTGCTGTTTAAATGATTTTAGAGAACTTGGCGCGAGTGCGGTCAGTTTGTAAATAACGGTCAAATTGCATGGCAACTGCGCGAACAAAGAACCAGCCCATGTCAGTTACTTGCAGGCCATTTTCATCAAGCATAACCATGCCTGTTTTTTCTAGTCCTTGCAGCGCTTCAAGTTCTGCGGCAAAGTAACTTTTAAACTCAATCATATAGGCAAGTTCGATTGATTCGTATTGCAGTTCACCTTGACACATGATGGCCATGATAACCGCTCGGCGCACTAAATCATCACGAGATAAGGCTAGACCACGTACAACCGGAAAATGATCTAGATTCAGATGGTCGTAATACTCTTCCAATGTTTTAGCATTTTGGCTGTAGGTTGCCCCTACACGACCAATAGCTGAAACGCCTAGTGCGATTAAATCGCAATCAGGTTGTGTGCTATAACCTTGAAAATTACGATGCAATCTACCTTGGCGCTTTGCAATGGCTAAATCATCTTCAGGTAAGGCAAAATGATCCATGCCAACATAGACATAGCCAGCATTTAGAAATGAGGATATCGCATCTGATAACATTGAGATTTTAGCCTGTGCAGCTGGCAGTTCATAAGCGTCTATGCGGCGTTGTGGTTTAAATCGCTCAGGTAAGTGTGCGTAAGCATATAATGCGATTCTATTTGGCCTGAGTTCAATGATTTTCTGCAGAGTCTGGTTAAAAGACTCTGGGGTTTGTTTGGGTAAGCCATAAATCAAGTCGGCATTGATTGAGTCAAATTTCAGGCGACGGGCAGCTTCGACCAATGAAAATACTTGTTCAGCAGGCTGAATGCGATGCACTGCTTTTTGTACTTCTGGGTCGAAATCCTGAATGCCAAAGCTCAAGCGGTTGAAGCCTAATGAGGCTAAGTGTGCAAGGCGATTCTCATCAACAGTGCGAGGATCTACTTCAATTGAGTACTCGCCACCTGGTGCCAGTACGAAGCTACGCTTGATCATGGACATGAGTTCAGATAATTCATCATCTGAAAAGAACGTAGGAGACCCACCGCCTAAATGTAACTGAGAGATTGTTTGCCCTGTGCCTAGATGCGTGACGTGTAAGTCAATTTCTTTGCTTAGGTAGCGTAAGTATTCGGCGCTACGTTCATGATGTTTGGTAACAATTTTGTTGCATGCACAGAAAAAACATAATGATTCACAAAATGGAATATGTACGTAGATAGATAAAGGCAACGCCATGCCGCCGACGCGACGCTGTTCTAAAGCCTGTTTGTACGACTCTTCTGTGAATGCTTCTACAAATCGGTCTGCGGTTGGATAGGAGGTGTAGCGAGGCCCTGAAACATCATATTTCTGCAACAATTCTGGCGTCATAATGGGCGTTGTGTCAGTTGAGATTGTTTTAGAAATTATTGTGTCGTTGCTAGTCATCGTTCTACTCCTATATCAGGATGAGAACTCTATCATTTATTAATATAACTATCTTTGACAAATATCAAACGCATGCTGACTAAATTTGGCATTAGTGATTAGTATTAATTGATGATATTTGGTAAAAAATCTATAACTAATGTCTAGCAACCGTAGTGCGAAAACGGTATGCTCTCTTAGTGATACTTTTAACTTAGAAAACTCGAAATTTTTAGAAAAATATGAAACCAGAAGTTATCCAAGATATCGTTTTAGCATCAGTTAAAGTGGCATGTTCAGACTGTAATCTGCGCGAATTATGTATGCCCGTTGGTTTTAATTTAGAGGATATGCAAAAACTAGACGAAGTGGTTGCCACACGTCGCCGGATTGCTCAGGGTGAAATGTTATTTCGCAGTGGTGAAGCATTCACCTCAATTTATGCTGTTCGGACAGGCTTTTTTAAAACCTGTGTTTCAAGTGAAGATGGTCGCGAGCAGGTAACAGGCTTTCAAATGGCAGGTGAAATCATCGGTTTGGATGGTATTGTGAGCGATCATCACAATTGCAATGCTATTGCGCTTGAAGATGCTGAGGTGTGTGTGATGCCTTTTTCTAATGTGGAAGAATTATCACGCGAATTTCCAGTATTGCAGCGCCATGTACATAAGGTGATGAGTCGTGAGATCGTACGTGAAAACAGCGTGATGATGTTGTTGGGTAATATGCGTGCTGAAGAAAGGCTTGCCGCTTTTCTACTAAACTTGGTGCAGCGGTTGCATGCTCGAGGGCTTTCACAGTCTGAACTGGTGCTTAGAATGTCACGCGAAGAAATTGGTAGTTACCTTGGCCTTAAACTTGAAACGGTTAGCCGTGCATTCTCTAAGTTTGGGGAAGAGGGAATTATTGAAGTGAAGCAGCGCTATGTGCGGATTATTGAACCTGAAGCATTGAAAAAGATATTTAAGGCGCAATTAGATTATTAATGTTTTTTTACGCTATTTTTGACTAGTGTTTGCTTAAATAGCATAGGTTCTTGCGCTTAAATATATTGATGAGTACACAACATACTCAAAGTAATAAATCTCCTATGACCTTACATAATTTCCTCACAGTTTCTGACCATAACCGCGATGTGAGTGGAATGAAATATATCTATCCTGTCATCTCGCGTCGTGCTGGCGGTGTTTCAATAGGCATTAATCTAAATGTTAACAATGCCTGCAATTGGCGTTGTGTTTACTGCCAAGTACCCAATCTGAGCCGAGGCACGCCACCAGCAATCGAACTGGATGTTTTAGAGCAAGAGCTCCGTTCTTTTTTGAGTTATGTGCTACACGGCGGCTTTATGGAGCGCTACGTAGCGGAGCCTGATCGACATCTGAAAGATATTGCATTCTCTGGTAATGGTGAGCCGACGAGTGCAAAAGAATTTCCACAAGTTGTGCAATTGGTCGATAGGGTGTTACATGATTTTGGTCTGCTAGGTAGTAATCAACCTGATTCGATTAAAGTACGTTTGATTACCAACGGTAGTTTGATGGATAAAAAAACCATACTGGATAGTATCCGTCAGTTGGCAAAATGTAATGGTGAAGTATGGTTCAAGCTTGATGCGGGCACAAAAGAGGGTATTGCGCGCATTAATGATGTGAATCTTAATCCGCAAAGCCATATAGAAAGACTTAAAAGCTGCGCTGCAGTTTGTCCTACTTTTGTACAAACTTGTATGTTTGGGTTAGATGGTCAGCCTCCGTCGGAAGCTGATGTAGCTGCTTATATTGCACTTGTGAGTCAAGTCAAAAATGAGATTCAGGGGGTGCATCTTTATGGATTAGCACGGCCATCTTTGCAAGCCGAGGCTGATAGATTAAGTCGTCTATCACCAGCTTGGCTTGAAGGCGTTGCACAGCGTATCCGTGAACATGGCATTACTGTATACGTCAGCCCTTAATCTACTTTTAACAGAGAAAGTTAATTTTGGTTAGATCTTCGAGCGTTATCCAACTTGCACAGAGCTACTTGCTTAGATACTCTGTTGTAGTTAAACAGAATTGATGTGTGGAGGATTACGCGAGTAAGCCCGCTACTGCACGTTTAAATGGTGATATGCGGCTTCCTAGGCGCAAGGCACTACTGCGCAGCAAGCGTGCTGTATGACTGTCATTTCCATAAAGCTTGGCGATGGCGTGTGTGGCAAGATATAAAGGGCGTGTATGGCGACGGTGTGCTTGCTCGTAGCGCATAAGAAGGCTCTCAGCGGCAATATCTTTATTGGCGGCTAATGCAGCCTTTATTTCAGTAGATAACGTTGCTATGCCTTTCAGGCCAAAATTGAAGCCGTGTGCAGTCACTGGGTGCATACCAACGGCTGCATCGCCAACCAGTGCAAAGCGCGGGCCAATGAGTCGTTTTGAATAAACTGTGATTAATGGGTATGCATGGCGTGTTGATGTTAAGTGCATTTGCCCAAGTCTATGCTGGAAGCGTGCTGATATTTCTCGGTTAAAATCCTCTTCCTGCATTTTCATCAAGCGATCTATATCTTGCTTAGGAAGAGTAACAACCACCGATGAGCGCATACCGTTCATCGGTAAAAGTGCTAGCGTCTGACCATAGTCAAACCATTCCCATGCCGCATGCTCATGAGATACGGGATGATCCATGACGCAAACCATCATGACTTTACCAAAGTCATGCATGTCTGCCGCAATGCCCATTGCACGACGTGTTTCTGAAAAGCGGCTGTCTGCACCAACTAATAGTTTTGTTTGAATGCTTTCACTATTGTCTAGTGTAAGTTCTACGCTATTAGCACTAGTTTTTATGGAGGTGATCTGAACCTCTGATTTTATGGTAATCATCGATGATGACTTTGCCGCATCGTAGGCAGCTTTGCGAATGAGGTGGTTAGAAATCAAATAACCTAACTCGCCTTGTGGGGTATCGCGATGATTGATGTTTAGCGAGTGTAATGATGAGCCATTGAATATACGCGCATCACGTAGAGGTGAAATTTCATTGGCATCAATACGTGCCCATAGGCCTAGCTCTTGCATCAGTTGTGCTGAGTAGTGTGTAAGTGCAATTTCACGGCCATCAAAATCTGGTGCAGAGATTGATGTTTCTGCCTGCCGTTCCAGTATAAGGGTTTTCAATCCTGCATCGGCAAGAGACTTAGCAAAACAAAGTCCCGCTGGCCCGGCTCCTACTATTGCTACATCAACATTTATGGGCATAAGTCTTCGCAATACTTTTAATGCTGTATGGGCTTCATTCCAGTGGCAGCATGATTTCTTGCTTGTGCCGCAGGCGCAAGGCCATCCCGTTGTTCATTGAGTGTTTTATTGATCTCTATACCTTTGCGATAATAATCTTCGTCAGTTACAGGATCTGGTCGACTGATCGCAAGATACAGCGTGATAAAAGAGGCGATGACAACGATGAGCGGGCCAGAGATGATTAGCCAAACGTGTCCAAATTTCCACCAAGGTTGTGTATCCAGTGTTTCCATTGTGAGGTCCATAATTTTAATTTAAGCACCACTGAAGGTGCGATTATCTTGGTACGAGAAATATAGATTTTTCAGTTACTACTTTTTGACTTTCTAAAGCCTTAACTTCAAATTTTATTTTATGCGAACCCGGTTCTGCTGAACCATCTTCGATTTTTAAGTCAACAATTAACCACCGTGATTCGGTAGGCTTGATGATGACTGTATTGTTATGCTCTTCGTCGCCCTCATTTTCCTCGTCTTGTTCAGTTTCAAGTCGCAGACCCTCAAGGCCTGTTGCGCTTAATTGATAATGCTGTGTCTCTTCTGTGCCATTCATGATTTGCAGGCGATATACATTTTCTAGCTTACCGTCATCAGATATGCGAGACATTACGCCACGGTCACGTTCTACATCAACGCGGAAGGGAGTTCTTAACCATAAGCTGAGCAGTAAGCCTAGTACTAGCGTTGACAATATTGCAGCATAAAGCATTACTCGTGGGCGCAAGATATGATCTAGTATTTGTTGTTTAGACCATTTGTTGGCGATGCCATGCTGGGTTGAGAACTTAACTAGACCAGGTTCGTAACCCATTTTATCCATTACTGTATCGCATACATCCGCGCATGCACCACATTGAATACATTCATATTGCAAACCTTTACGTATATCAATACCTGTTGGGCATACTTGAACGCATAAACTACAGTCAATACATGAACCTAATTCTTTGTTATTCACCTCAGCTTTACGTGAGCGACCACCACGTGGCTCACCACGCTGCTCATCATAGGTAACGATTAATGTATCGTCATCAAACATCACGCTTTGAAAGCGGGCATACGGACACATGTACTTGCAAACTTGTTCGCGCATAAAGCCGGCATTGCCATATGTGGCAAAGCCGTAAAAGAGCACCCAAAAGGTTTCCCATGGACCTAAACTCATGTGAATAGTCAATGAGCTAAGTTCTCTAATTGGCGTGAAATATCCAACAAAAGTAAAGCCTGTCCATAATGCGAATGTAATCCAAACGAAGTGTTTTGCCGCTTTTCTACCTAATTTTTTAGCAGACATTGGTGATGCATCCAGCCTCATTCGAGCTGCACGATCACCTTCTATTTTAGATTCAAACCAAAGGAAAATTTCTGTATATACAGTTTGTGGGCAAGTAAAGCCACACCATAAACGCCCTGCAATTGCAGTGAAGAGGAAGAGCGACAACGCTGAAATGATCAGGATAGCTGTCAGGTAAATTAAATCTTGTGGGTAAAATACCAAGTTGAATATATAGAAGCGCTTGGTTTCTAAATCAAACAACAAGGCTTGGCGTTGACCCCATTCAAGCCATGGTATGCCGTAAAAAAAGAGCTGGGTTACCCAAACCATAATCCAGCGCCATTTTGTGAATATACCAAATGTACTACGAGGGTAAATCTTTTGCTGTGCTGCGTATAGCGAGACGACGACCTCGTCTAAAGGAATCCTGGTTTCTGACTTCTTGCCGACGAGATCTTCGCTCATTAACTGCTTCCAATAATATTATTTATTACTTGTAACTACTTACTACTAACTATCAAACTTACTTATGTGACAGACCCCATACATAGGCAGCCAATACGTGAATTTGTTCCGGTGTAAATTTAGCACCCCATGCTGGCATTTGATTGGTTTTGCCTTCATTAATACGTTTGATGATTGCTGCTTCACCTACGCCATGTAGCCAAATGTTATCTGTCAAGTTAAGAGCACCAATGGTTTGGTTACCTTTACCATCTGCACCGTGACATGCTGCACATACAACAAATTTTTCTTTGCCTAGTAAAGCACGTGCTGAATCATGCTTGCTGCCAGATAAACTTAAAACATAGTTGGCAACATTTTTTACGTCTTCTTCGTTACCTACTGCTGCAGCCATCGGCGGCATCATACCAATACGACCATTAGTGATAGTTTCCTGAATTTTCTCAGGGCTACCACCAGCTATCCAATCGTTATCAGTAAGGTTAGGGAAGCCGCGACTACCACGTGCATCTGAACCATGACAAGCTGCACAGTTATTCATGAACAGGCGTTCACCAATGGCTTTGGCTTCTTTATCTTTTGCAAGCTCTTCTACAGGCATCGCAGCAAATCTTGCGTAAAGAGGTGCTAATGCTTTATTTGCGGCAGCAACTTCTTTGTCGTACTGATTTACTTCAGACCAGCCAAGTTTACCAGCGTAACTACCTAAGCCTGGATAGGCCGCTAAGTAGAAAAGGGCAAAGATGATTGTGATGATAAACATCCATACCCACCAACGCGGAAGTGGATTGTTCATTTCACGGATATCTTCATCCCATATATGGCCGCTAGTGTTGTCACTGTTAGCAGCCACTTTTATTTTGCTAGTCCACCACAGCAAAAGGGCGCAGCCAAAAATACCACCTAAGGCGATGACCGTGATCCACATGGGCCAAAAATTATTGATAAAGTCACTCATTTTATTTTCCTCTATTCTTCATATTATGAAGTTTTCTTAACTTTGGTCATCTTCAAAAGGCAGATTGGCGGCATCTTCAAAGTCTGATGTATTGCGATGCTGCCAAGTCCAGACCATGATGCCAACAAATACAATGAAACTAACGACTGTAACCAATATGCGGAGTGTAGTAATTTCCATTATGCATTCCCTCTCATGACTTTGAATTAGTAACCTAAACGTTAGATTACTTCAGATGCGTACCCAAAATTTGTAGATAAGCAATTAATGCGTCTGCTTCGGTTTTACCCTTGACAGCATCCACTGCACCAGCAATATCCGCATCGGTATAAGGAACGCCTACCATACGTAGTGCTTTCATGTGAGCCGGCATTACGTCAGCATCAACAAGGTTTTTTTCTAACCATGGGTATGCAGGCATAATTGACTCCGGTACGAGGTCACGAGGGTTATGCAAGTGAATGCGATGCCAATCATCGCTGTATCTGCCACCAACACGTGCTAGGTCAGGGCCCGTACGTTTACTACCCCATTGGAATGGATGGTCATAAACGAATTCACCAGCAACTGAATAATGACCATAGCGCAATGTTTCTGCACGGAATGGGCGAATCATTTGTGAATGACAGTTGTAACAACCTTCGCGCTCGTAAATGTCGCGCCCAGCAAGTTGAAGCGAAGTATATGGCTCTAAACCTTTAATCGGTTCAGTCGTTGACTTTTGGAAGAACAGTGGAACGATTTCCACTAATCCACCAAATGCCACCACTACCAAAATCAGCACAATCATTAGAAAGTTGCTGGTCTCAATTTTTTCGTGGCCGTTACCACTTTGTGTATCATGATTTGACATAATTTATTTCCTTAAGCGTGAGCTGCAACAGCTGGAATATTAGCAGTAGCTGCTTTGCCGCTGGTTGCTGTTTTAATTACATTCCACAACATAGTGCTCATGCCGCTTAGGTAAAGCAGGCCACCAATCGTACGAATGATGTAGTACGGATGTTTTGCTTTTACACTTTCTACAAACGTGTAAGTCAATGTACCGTCAGCATTAATAGCACGCCACATTAAGCCTTCCATTACACCTGAAATCCAAAGTGCAGCGATGTAAAGTACGATACCGGTTGTCGCCAACCAGAAATGCACTTCAATTGCTTTGATGCTGTGCATTTGTTTTTGACCAAATAAACGTGGAATCATGAAGTACAGTGCACCGATCGATACCATACCAACCCAGCCTAAAGCACCAGAGTGAACGTGACCAACAGTCCAGTCCGTGTAGTGTGAAAGTGAGTTAACGGTTTTAATTGCCATCATTGGACCTTCAAACGTACTCATACCGTAGAAGGACAATGAAACAACCAAGAAGCGCAAGATAGGGTCTGTGCGCAATTTGTGCCATGCGCCTGACATAGTCATCATGCCGTTAATCATACCGCCCCAGCTTGGAGCTAACAGAATCAATGAGAAAGCCATGCCTAATGATTGTGTCCAGTCAGGTAATGCTGTGTAGTGCAAGTGGTGAGGACCCGCCCACATGTAAGTGAAAATCAATGCCCAGAAGTGAACGATAGACAAGCTGTAAGAGTAAACAG
Source organism: Methylotenera sp. (assembly GCA_027310735.1). Classification (GTDB taxonomy): domain Bacteria; phylum Pseudomonadota; class Gammaproteobacteria; order Burkholderiales; family Methylophilaceae; genus Methylotenera. The sequence continues at coordinate 13,173 of DAIDAH010000031.1, forward strand.
GGCGGCCTGCTTGTTTAGGAACAAAGTAGTACATGATGCCTAAGAAGCCTGCTGTCAGGAAGAAACCTACTGCGTTGTGACCATACCACCATTGCACCATCGCATCTTGCACACCCGCATAAGCAGAGTAAGACTTCATCCAGCCTGCTGGTACTGCTGCACTGTTTACAATGTGTAATAAAGCAACTGTCAGGATAAATGCACCGAAGAACCAGTTAGCAACGTAGATGTGTTTAACTTTACGTGTACCAACTGTACCAAAGAACACAACTGCATAAGCCACCCAAACGATTGCAATTAAGATATCAATCGGCCATTCTAATTCAGCATATTCTTTAGCTTGTGTATAGCCTAAAGGTAAGGAGATTACGGCTGATAGAATAACTAATTGCCAACCCCAGAAGGTAAGGTTAGCTAATTTCGGTAAAAATAGGCTAACTTGGCAGGTACGTTGAACTACATAGTAAGACGTAGCGAATAAAGTAGAGCCACCAAATGCAAAAATAACAGCATTAGTGTGTAGTGGACGTAGACGACCAAAACTTGTCCAAGGTAAACCGAGATTGAGCTCCGGCCAGCAAAGTTGAGCGGCAATGATTACGCCTACCAACATGCCAACCACACCCCAAACCACGGCCATGATAGCAAACTTCCGTATCACGTCATCGTGATACGTGGTTGATTGTGTATTTAAGAATTGCATTTAGTTCCCCCCATAGTACTTAATAGATGATTCTTTGTGAGTTTCACACGTGACATATTGCCGCACCACGCTAAAAGTCCATTTGATACAAATCAAACCACATGCAAATATGCTTATTTTCTGGGCTTGACTCAGAAAATAAACATATTCAGTAGCGGTTACCCCATGTAGGTGGGTAAATTTAGTAGTATGGAGACAAGTTTCTTTGCGCAACTTACTACAAATTTGTATCCGCGAATTATAGTTGATAATGATGGTGCATGCATATATAAACCGCGCCATAAATCATGCTTTTTATGAATTTAACGTGCCTTAATTTTTTGTGTACGGTATCTTTGGCTGTTTCAAAATCTAGTAAACTCCGATACATGAAAGTATTTTATGTATTAATCGCTATAGCTCTATATTTGTTATGTGCTTGCAGCAAGCAGAATGGCTATCCTGAATCACATCCTGTTATCGTCTTTGCTATAGCGCAAGCGCCGCTTAATCTTGATCCCCGTTATGCTACTGATGCTGCCTCAGAGCGTGTTAATCGGCTGCTGTATCAGCCACTTGTGGATTTTGATGCGCAATCAAAACCTATGCCAGCTTTGGCTCATTGGCAGAAAATCAGTCCAACACAATACCGATTTATCTTAAATGAACCGCATGTGCGCTTTCATAATGGCTCGGAGCTTACTACGGTTGATGTTGCAGCAACGTATCAGTCGTTCATGCAGTTGAAAAACTCACCTCATGCTGCGGAGTTTGCTAATATTGATCACATCAACGTGATTAATCCTAAGTTGCTGGATTTTTATCTCAAAACACCAGATAGCCAATTTGTTGCAAAGTTAATCATTGGCATTCTGCCTGCGGCATTGATTGCAAATGGGCATGATTTTTCACATACGCCGATTGGTAGCGGCGCATTAAAGTTTATATCTTGGCAGAATACATTGCTTCTGGAGCGTGTTGCGGACCATCAGAAAATTAGCTTGATTGAAGTGAAAGACCCGACAGTTCGTGTGCTTAAATTATTGCATGGTGAAGTGGATTTATTACAAGGAGACTTGCCGCCAGAGTTGGTAAAACATCTGCAAGCCCAGTCGGAAATTACTGTTCAAAGCAGTGTTGGGGCTAATTTTTCATATCTTGGTTTGAATATGCAAGACCCGGTGTTGAAAAGCTTGAAGGTCAGGCAAGCCATAGCGCACGCAATTGATCGCAATGCAATCGTACAAAAAGTGATGGTGATGAAGACTCGTGCAGCTTTTGCAATCCTGCCGCCAGAGCATTATACAAATGCAGGTGTAGATAGCTTGAAGTCTTATGATTACAATCCAGCACTATCCAGACAATTGTTGAAAGAAGCTGGTGTGCATTTACCTCTGCATTTAATCTATAAAACGTCTACAGATCCACAGCGTGTACGCTTTGCCACTATTATGCAATCTCAAATGCAGGCGGCAGGCATTGCTTTGGAAATTCGCAGTTTGGATTGGGGTACTTTTTTTGAAGATGTAAAACAAGGTAATTTCCAGCTTTATGGGTTAACTTGGGTTGGAATTAAAACGCCTGAGATTTATGCAAAAGCGCTGGGTTCTAAAAGTTTTCCACCAAACGGATTTAACCGAGGGCGCTATGTCGATGGTGAATTGGATAGTTTGCTTCGTAAAGAGGATTGGCCTGCGGCTATCGCTCGTATTCATGAGCAGCTACCTTATATTCCATTGTGGTATGAAGGCCAGTTTGCTGCTATGCGTAAGGGTCTTCATAATTATTCGCCGAAATCTGACGGTAACTGGGATGATTTGGCTAGAATAAGCAATTATGCACATTAAAATTTCCATTCCAGAGCAAACCCTGACTGTATTCGATGATGTGGGCGGCATTAAAGCGCACTATCGCGTTTCAACTGCGCTCAATGGTGCTGGTTGTCAGAAAGACAGCGGCTGTACGCCATTAGGTAAGCATATTATTCGCGCCAAAATTGGCTCCGGTTCGGTGGCGAATGCGGTATTTGTCGGACGCAGAGCTACGGGTGAAGTTTTTACGTCAGCGTTGATGGCTACTTTCCCGAATCGCGACTGGATTTTAACGCGCATTTTATGGTTATCAGGCTGTGAAATTGGCGTCAATCGGCTTGGTAATGTGGATACCATGCAGCGCTATATC
>DAIDAH010000320.1 GCA_027310735.1 Methylotenera sp.
ACCTTGGGCAGGGCAGTAAGCCGCTGGTCTGGATTCTCTGGGGCGCGCATGCTCAGTCGTATCAATATTTGATTGGCGGTCATCATAAAATTATTAGTTCTGCGCATCCTAGCCCTCTGTCTGCACGTCGTGGGTTCTTTGGCAGCAAGCCATTTTCAAAGGCCAATAACTACCTGAAAACGCTTGGCTATGCTGAGATTAACTGGTGTATTGATTAGCAGGTGTGTCGATTAGTAGGATCATCTAAGAAGATATTTTCTAATGGATTGATTTTTACGATGGTGATTACTGTAGTCGTTACAATACGCAAACTAAACGATTCACAGAAAGAATGTTCCAACACGTGTTTGCAATGATGCGTACTGAGTTGTAGGATTAGCGTTCCTTACGCTGAAGCAAGCGTTCATATTTGAATGAAAGGAAATAGACATGCCATATGTAAATATCAAGCTAGCTGGTGAAGTTACACGTGAACAAAAAGCGCAAATCGCAAAGGAAATTACTGAAACCTTAGAGCGCGTTGCGCATAAGCCAAAATCATATACCTACATTACATTTGAAGAGGTGGCGTATGAGGATTGGGCTATTGGCGGCAAGTTGCTGGATGAGTAAAAGTATAAGTACAAGGGTATAGATAGAATTGAACATTATTAGCAGCATGCGAGAACTATGAAAGCATCAATATGAAAACACCAAAAAGACTAGAGCCTCTTCTTGAGGATGGTTTGATTGACGATGTCGTTCGTCAACTGATGAGCGGCAAAGAGGCGACGGTTTATGTTGTGCGCTGTGGCGATGATGTGCGTTGCGCCAAGGTTTATAAAGAAGCGAACAAGCGTAGCTTTCGCCAAAGTGTAGATTACACCGAAGGCCGCAAGGTGAAAAATAGCCGTCAGTCGCGTGCGATGGCTAAAGGTTCAAAATACGGCAGGCAAGAGCAAGAGGCAGCTTGGCAAAGTGCAGAGGTCGATGCCTTGTATCGCCTTGCTAATGCTGGTGTACGCGTGCCTACGCCATACAACTTTTATGAAGGCGTATTACTCATGGAGTTGGTGACGGATGCGAACGGTAACGCTGCACCTAGGCTGAATGATGTGATATTTACTGCGGAAGAAGCCAGAGCACATCATGCAACTTTGATTAAAGAGGTGGTGCGCATGTTGTGTGCAGGCATCGTGCATGGTGACCTTTCCGAGTTCAATATTCTGATTGGTAGCGAAGGGCCTGTGATTATAGATTTGCCGCAGGCGGTAGACGCAGCAGGTAATAATCATGCCAGTGCGATGTTGGAGAGAGATGTCGCTAATTTGAGCGCTTTTTTTGGCCGCTTTGCGCCAGAGCTGCTCAACACACAATATGGCAAAGAGATTTGGGCACTTTATGCGCATGGTGACTTGCATCCTGACACCGAGTTAACTGGTCGTTATAAACAAGATACCAAACCAGTAGACTTGAAGAGTGTGATGCGTGTGATTGATGATGTGCGCGCTGAAGAGGCTGCGCGAATATTGCGTATGTCAGAGTTGTAAAATTTTTCTCTGGATTTTTAGGTAAAACCGCCAAAGTGACAGGGCGGTAACACTATTGTCATAATTTATTTCTACCATTAAACATTTTAAATGTCCTTTATCGTTTTTTTATAAAACATAAAGTTTTATCGGCAGGCTAGACCGTTGGTTAAATACCTCTGGTTGCATTGGCTGATAAAGGTAGGTAAATGAGAAAAATATCGTTAGATATTCAATTGATTGCCATATTCTTTGGCACCGTACTTCTGATGAGCGCTTATGAACTCTTGAAAGAGTTATTTTTCAAGGGAACATTAACATTGTGGGAGTCACACATCATTACGGTTATCGTGACCGCAACAATTGCTACTTGGATTGCATTGATTGTGCGGCAATGGGCGCTTAGTGTTAATGAGCAATTGCGTATCGCATCGGTTGTTTTCGACTCCCAAGAAGGTATGCTCGTTACTGATGCAAACCAGCGTATTCTTCGCGTCAACCGAGCTTTCACCAAGATTACTGGTTACACATCTGAAGAGGTTCTGGGTGAGAATCCTCGCATACTTAGTTCTGGTCGTCAGGATGCAAGTTTTTATGCGGAGATGTGGAGGAAAATTCAGCGTACGGATGGTTGGGGTGGCGAAATTTGGAATCGGCGTAAAAGTGGCGAAATTTACCCTGAGTACCTCACCATCACAGCGGTGCGAGATGCCAGTGGCACCATCACGAATTACGTTGCTACGCTGACAGACATTACATTGAGTCAGGCCGCTGCTGAAGAGGTTCAGTATTTGGCATTTTATGATCAGCTGACAAAGCTGCCTAACCGAAGGCTTCTGGTTGATAGACTAGGACAGGCCTTGGCTGCTAGTGCG
>DAIDAH010000321.1 GCA_027310735.1 Methylotenera sp.
GCTTGGAACAACTGCTAGCCGATGAGCTAACGCAGGCTGGCGCAAAGGCAATAAAGCCAACCGATGGCGGTGTAAGCTTTGATGGTAGTTGGGCGGTTTGTTATGCAGCTAACCTGAATTCGCGCATTGCAACACGTATTTTATGGCAAGTGGCGCGCGGTAAATATCTGAATGAAGAAGATTTGTTTAATGCCGCATACAAACTCAATTGGCCACAATGGTTTGATGTAAAACACGACTTCATGGTGAAAGTGACGGGGGTAAAGTGTCCATTAAAGAGTCTTGAGTTTGCGACATTGAAAATTAAAGATGCCGTGTGTGACAAGTTTAGATTAGCCGTTGGTAGTCGTCCTTACATCGATACGAAAACGCCATCTGTGCGTATTCATGCTTATTTGGCGGCTGAAGAATATCAGTTTTACCTAGATACCTCTGGCGCAGCCTTGTATCAACGTGGCAATCGTGGCGCTAGCATTGAAGCCCCTTTGCGTGAGAATTTAGCTGCAGGAATTTTGAAGCTGTCTGGCTGGCAAGTCGGTCAGCCTTTGTTAGACCCGATGTGCGGTAGTGGTACATTTTTATTAGAAGCTGCAATGGTTGCGTTAAACATGGCGCCTGGCATTAAAAGAAGCTTTGGCTTTGAAAAGCTAAAAACTTATGAGTCTGATACATGGAAAAAGATCAAGAACCAAGCTGCCAGCAAAGTTAAACCCGTGACCTTTCAGAAAATATATGGCTCAGACCTTGATCTACGTGCCGTGCGCGTCAGTAAGCAGAATCTTGAAGAAGCCGGCTTGTTAGAGGCGGTGCAACTGGCACATACCGATATGGTTAACGTGACTCCGCCAGCCGATAGCGGCGTGATGATTGCAAACCCACCTTATGGTGTGCGTATTGGCGAAGATGAAGAACTTGCTTCGCTATATCCAAAAATGGGTGAGACACTTAAACGTAAGTTTGCTGGTTGGAATACTTACTTTTTAACCAACGATTTACGTATGCCGAAACTAATGCGGCTGACTCCTAGCAAACGCACACCGTTGTTTAACGGTCCGTTAGAGTGTCGGTTGTTTGAAATTAAAATGGTGGCTGGCAGTAATCGGAAAGATAAAGAAAATGGCTGATTCATTAGATAAATTGCGCGGCAAAATAAATGCTTTTGTAGAGGAGCGCGACTGGGCGCAGTTTCACTCACCTAAGAACTTGGCAATGGCAATGATTGTAGAGGCGGCTGAATTAGTTGAGCATTTTCAGTGGAACACTGAAGAAGAAAGCCGCGTATTAACAGAGGCTAAACGTGTGCAAGTAGGGCACGAGTTAGCCGATACGTTTGTTTATTTATTAAGGCTTGCAGAAGTATTGGATATTGATTTAATTGAAGCTGCAAATAGCAAAATTTTGCTGAATGCAAAAAAATACCCTGTAGAAAAAGCGCGTGGCAGCAATGCTAAATATACTGAGTACTTATAAGCAAGTGAGGATTTTGTAGGCGCAATCTTCTGATTGGCGCCTACATATTCTATTTTAACGCTTTATTTTAAAGCTGCTAAAGCTGCATCATAGTTTGGTTCATTTGCGATTTCGCCAACTAATTCCACATGTTTTACGGCGTTATTTTCATCTAATACAATCACTGCACGTGCAGCCAATCCAGCTAACTTGCTACTTGCAATCAATACACCATAATTTTGTAAAAACTCACGACCACGCATAGTAGATAAGTTTTGAACATTATCAAGGCCTTCTGCTGCACAAAAGCGGCCTTGTGCAAATGGTAGGTCAGCTGAGATATTTAATACCACGGTATTAGTCATATTGCTGGCATGTTGATTAAATGTACGTACAGACATTGCGCAGGTCGGTGTGTCAATGCTTGGAAAAATATTAAGCACTTTACGTTTCCCAGCAAACGCCTCCAAAGTCACGTCTTGCAGTGCTTTGTCTACCAATGTAAAAGCCGGTGCTGTAGCGCCTATTTTAGGCAAATCGCCTGATACCTCTACAGGGTTGCCTTTTAAGGTAACTGAATTTGACATGATGATTTCCTTTTAATTATCTTGCATTCTAATGAATGAAAAACAGGCTTTATTTGCAAAAGCCTGTGCTATCTAACATTTATTAAGCCAGCGTTTATTATGCCAGTAAATCTTCGCTCAAATAACCAATTGTCATGGTCTGGTTGTGTAGTACGCTATCTTTAGTGTCTGGGCGAGGTGCAAACTCTCCATAAGAGTAGAAGCCAGTAAGCGCTGTCTGTGGTCCCAAAATTTGTTGTACCAATTTAACCTCATCAACCACTTGCTCTGCCATTACGCCTTTGCGGCCTACGCAGCTGACACATATTGCTAATCCCGCCTGATGGGTGTTGATTTGT
>DAIDAH010000322.1 GCA_027310735.1 Methylotenera sp.
GTATCAGTTAGACCGTGTGTGATCGATTCGATTTCCATTGAACTGACAAAGGGAAGCTGAGTAAGTGACTTGGCTGCACGATACCTTACCCACCAATCTTTAGAGCTCATCAAAGACACAAGCACAGGTACATCTTCACGAGTACCTAATCGTCCTAAAACAATAGCAGCCTGTACTTGTACAGACCAATTCTGGTCGTTGATTCGCTGTCTAACCAAATCAATATCATTAGTGGAACGAACCAATTTAAGTGTTGCGGTTACCAGTTCAGAATTGTCACTTTTTTCCAATATATGTCGAAGAAAGGTAAGCGACCTATCTAATTGCAAAACATCCAATATTCGCATTAAGCGGAGTAAGTAAGGCTGACTCTCAAGCTCAGCCTTCTCCACTGTGAGAACAAATGCTTCTACAAAATCCTGACTGGCATCTCTAAACATCATAGCAACACGATCAATCGCCCAATCGCGACGATTGATAATCATAGGAATAACATGTAAAGAGGCGAGTTTATCATCAATATGAAGTAATGCTTGGGCTGCAGTAACGGAGACTGCAGGTAGCGGATCATTTAGAGTGGTCACAAGCTCACCCCAAACTTCTCTAAATCCAAGAAGTCCAGTAACAGTAATGGCAATTAGACGCTCATCAGTCTTTTTTCCTTGCATCATATTAATAACATCATTCTTTACTGACAATTTAATCAGCAGATGCTTCAATTGTGAACGCGCTTTGCCGCGTACTATTTTTTGAAAGCGTAGCCAAATCAGCAAAACATCTACGACATCCTCCGAGTGCAATGTTGGCAAACATTGCTCCTCGTCTACGATAGACCTTATTAAAATAGGTTCCCATAGATTGATTAGGCGACGTTTTCTAGACTTTTTAGCAGTTAGAGCCATACGCATTAAGATAATTTCTACTGTCAAAATGACCGTTAAAACAACTGAAATTGCACCTATCCAAAATGCCAGCCTAACTTTAGGGTCAGAAAGCGTAACGAAGTCCAACATTCCCCCCCGTACGTGTATATGCCGTGTCTTGCTGCGTGCCTCCTACAGACCAGTTTATTGCCCAATCTTTATTAAACCAATGACGACCATTCAACCCTATAGACGCAGTACTAAAGAAAACATTTTGGTACTGCGTACCTTCAACTTCACGTCCCTCACTTAGTGAAAGAGTCACAAAACTAATGTCATTATAGTAACGTGATATGGAAATACGATTCCCAAACAAAGTAGTCCCTAGCGCTTGAGTGCTAGTCAGCGTATACGCAGCTCGGTAATCACTAAAATACCACTCTAATAAACCAAATTCTTGATATGAAGTGTTGACCGAGTATTGGCTGTGACGTAAACCACCTGTAATATACCAGCCGGTTGTTATTGGCAGTTGTAGTGAAGCCATTTGGCTGTTCTTCGGCACCATTTTATGTGATGCACTCAAGTTACCTTCAACGTTAAGCGTCATGCCAGATGGCAGAGGGTAATAGCCGCCAATTAGAAGTTGCAGGTCGCTATTTCCAAATCTGTCCGATTGCTGCATCATGCCATACACAACCGCCCTTGGAGCAAAACGATGCTCAAACTCAAGATACTCTGCATGGCCATTACCTCTCCCATTACTAAAAGATTCATATGTATAGCCAATACCAACCTGATTGTTATGCTCATTGATCAAACTCCGATCCAGAGCGTCCAAGATAATTAGTGGTTGCTTCTCAACGGAAATTGCATTCCCTAGAATTGGCGTATCCGAGGTTTTAGTGTCAATTTTCCAAGTTTGCTGAGGAAATAAAAGTTCAGCTTTCCGTTGCAACTCTACGGCCTCACTGTTGGAGCCAACATCACCCATTGATAGTAATACCTGAATATGAAGACGTAGAATATCTGGGTCGGATGGATTTAAGCGTTCTGCGCTACTGATCAAAGGTAATGCCTCTTTTGACTTGCCACTCCAAACTAACACTTGTGCTTGACCTAAGCGATAGTCGGTGTTGTCAGGCTCTCTTTCTAATAGCTTCTGGTAAATAATTGTGGATTCATCATAATGTTTCTGCCAAGCATGTACTTTAGCAAGCCAAAAACTGGCTTCATCATGCTTAGGGTTGCTCTCAATAAAATTTTTGAGTAAAGCTTCAGCTTCATCAAAATGACGAGCCTTGATAGCTAAATGAGCATCAGCTAATAAGTAAGATGATCGCAGTGTATGTTCCATACGTAAAAAATAGGCTGATTGCGCTGGCTTAATCACTAAGAAAAGAAATACCCCTAAAATCCACGCCACCTTCACTTACTGTCATCCTGCTTTACCAAACGCTCAATG
>DAIDAH010000323.1 GCA_027310735.1 Methylotenera sp.
CATGTAATGCAAGCGCAGCTAATTCCTTACCTGTGCCGCTTTCTCCAGTAATCATGACTGGGGCATCAACATCAGCGACTTTGCGAATGTTCTTAAATAAATCCAGCATTTGTAGACTTGAGCCAACCATTTCATCTTCGCTGGATGTTGGTTCGTGTTCTGTTAGGGCGCTACGCAAACTATGTGTGCCATCTAACCTCATGGAGGCCATGCCATAAGCGTGGCCTAACGTCGTTAGTAATTTGCTCGGCGCAGGGGGAAGTGTATGGAAGTCATAAAAAGACTCGCTGACTATTTGTTTAATTTGGCGCTTATTTATACATTCTTTTGGTACTAATGCAACCCACTTTACTTGGTCTGCATGATGAAAAAAACTTTCTACAGGTGTTGCTACAGACCCATTTAAGTCACCAAATTGCGCGATAGCCACTTGAGGTGAGTATCGGCTGATAATATTCGTAGCCTCACTGATGTCATTTGTAAGCTTGATATTCCAGCCAGCATCATGCATTTCGTGCATCATAAAGGGAGACTTGTCTGATGTATTAAAATAAAGCAACGCTCTTCTGTTTTTGAAATGCATGATTAATCGCCTGAACACACTTCTGCCGTATGGCGAATATTTGCGAATTGCATTAGACGACCATATTGAAGCTCCATTGTGCAGACTTTTGTTTGCATGATGAATTGAATGCTAATCTGCCAGAACTTTTACATCTCACTTTATCTGACACCATGCCTATACGACACAGCACTTGGAGCGTTACCTACATTCATCTCGGTATCTAGTGATCTCAATACATCCTCTCCACTAAGAAAGAATGCGCGTTGTTTAGCATGTCTATAAGCAGACGAAGCAATTGTGTGTTCATGTCTATCGTAAATAGGCTCTCTATCGTAAGGATCTTTTTGATTCTTTCTTTTAGTCATGGCTGCATGTCTCATTTAGCATCTCCTATCCATTACTATGGTGACAAAAATTTAGGTATATTCAATAACAAAGAACCGTTAGGCGAATACAACAACATTTAAGATTACTGTTATTAAACCTCTGCAGGAAAATCTTATGAGTATAAACATGCATATGCAATCACATATAACTGGGATAAAAATGGTAAGAAATGGTTATTAGATATAACCAATTATAGCTAGGAGTGCTGAGATTTCTCAGAGGATATTTAATGATTAAATTTATTTATCTAGTGTAATCAAATAGCTACGAAGGTTATCTGATTTAGAATCTAGGCCAAGTTTTTTTCGGATATTTTTACGATGAATGCTGATGGTTTCTGGTGAAAGTGACAGGGTTGAAGCAATTACCTTGGTAGAAGTACCCTCCCTGACCATAGATGCTACTTGAATTTCTTTTGGAGTTAAATTCTTATAAGCAGAGCTAATGCTGGTTGCACACCCGTAGGATGAGATCAAACGTTGCAGGTTTGCATCAAGCGCACTAAGCAAGCGCACTTGCTTAGCATCTCGGCTACTGATTCTGAGTTTTTGCAAAAATGGCATGACTTCCTGTTTAAGCTCAAGAATAAGTAAGTTCCTAGCATCTACGCTTTCAGATTCGCGTAGTTTAAGCATTACTTTTAATGCAGTACTTACCTCACTCCCCTCGTCTTTAAGTCGCTGTAGTTCAGAAACAGATCTTTCTACCTGTTTTTCCAAGTGTCTACGTGCATCTAGTAACACATTTTCTGCTTGTTTTTGTAGTGTGATATCTAAAAAAGAGCCTACGTAATGTGACGGATATCCATCCTCACCTAGTACAGTCGTAATGCTCATCCATGCAGGAAAAAGTTCACCACCCTTACGTTTGTTCCATAGTTCTCCTTGCCAGAATTGGTTGCTCTTAATCTCTTCCCACATTGCCTGAAAAAATCTCGCATCATGCTGCCCCGAAGATAGTATAGAGGCATGTTGACCAATGACCTCACTCTCTTGATATCCGGTGATTCGGGTAAATGATTTGTTTACTTGGACGATAATTTTATGTTCGTCTGTCACCAGAATTCCCTCTTGCACTTCAAATGCTGTTGCTGCTATACGTAGTTTCTGCTCAGATTGCTTGCGCTCGGTAATGTCAGTCAATGTTGCGCGTAAAGTAACATCTCCATCATCAGACTGCACTCGTACTGCATCAATATGCATGTAACATAATTCGTTACTGCTTCGCTGGATTTTGACTTCAATGTGTTGACGCGCATTTAAAATTGACCAGATAATCGCAGTTATGCGCGTTGAATTTTGACCAGATAAAACCAGTATCCTGCTTATTTTATGAGCAGGAGTATATGAGGTGATTACCATGGTCATGTA
>DAIDAH010000324.1 GCA_027310735.1 Methylotenera sp.
GTAGTAGGTTGTGGTAAAAAAGAAGAAGCGGCACCAGTTGAAGCGGCGCCAGCACCAGTCGTAGCGCCAGCACCTGCTCCAGCACCGACCCCTGAACCAGGCGGCTATGTACCAACTCCAGAAGAGCGCGTTCCTGGCATTACCCTTGATCCTGCTGCAGTGGATGCTGCCGCACCAGCAGATCCTGCTCCAGTTGCTGTTGAGCCAGCACCAGCAGCTACGCCGGAAGCGAAAAAATAAGTTAACGACTAAGGTTGTTTATACAAAAAGCCCGCAATTGCGGGCTTTTTTATTGGGCAAGACTCACCCTGAATTCATGCTAATGATTTAATTCACATTGCTCCAGCTTAATGGGTCAAATGGACGGCTTTGGTTACGCAGTTCGTAGTACAGGCCATTAGTCGCGTTGCCGCCACTATTGCCCACTGACGCAATAGCATCGCCAGCGTGTACTGTGTCGCCTACTTGTTTAAATACTGCCTGATTGTTGCCATATAGGCTCATGTAACCATCACCATGATCTACGATAATCAAGTTGCCAAAGCCACGTAACCAGTCGGCAAATACTACGCGACCATTTGCGATTGATTTAACTTCGGTCCCTTCCTTGGCTCGAATAAATAGGCCTTTCCATGAGATGCCACTATCTTCACGGCTTGAGCCAAAGCGGTTTGTGACTTCACCTCGTACCGGCAATCTTAATTTACCTTTGAGTGAAGCAAAGTTTTCGCCTGCAAATTCGTTGCTTGGCGTATTGTCATTATCTATCGTTGCTTCTTTTGTTTGCGGGTGATCCTCAGACATTTCAGTCGGCGTGGTATTTTTAGAAGGTCTGCTTTTTGTAAGCTTTGGTTTGCGTTTAGGTGGAATAATCCTCGCTAAACGTTCTACTAACTGAGAAAGGCGTTTTTCATCGCGACTCAGTTTTTTAATCTCGTTACGCTGCGCGCTGATTTGCTGTGAAAGTGTAGAGACTACTTTAGATTTTGCCTTTTTTTGGCCTTCCAAAGTGCGGCGTTCGTCAATTTGTTTTTGTTTCAACTCAGCCACTTCTTTCAATGTTGAAGCTGTTTCATTATTGAGTTTTTTGATTCGATTCAGGTTGTCCTGCATCTTGTTGATGAGCTCAGCGCGCGCTTTTGCAATGTATGAATAATAATGCACATTCCGCGCGATTTCACTTGGGTGCTGGCTTTGTAAAATCATCTGTGCATAACTTTGCTGCCCATGTATATATTGCTGATAAAGTTGGCTACTTAATAGTTTTTGTTGCTGTGCGAGTGTCTCGCTAGTTGATGCTGATTCGGACTCTAGCAGGGTAAGCGTTTTTTTATTTTGCTGCTGGCGTTGATTGATTTCATAGAGCTTTTTATTGGCTTCACTGATTGCGACTTCACTATCTTTAAGTGCATCAGCCGCATCTTTATGGGCTTCCTGTGAGTTGTCCAATTCTTTTTTGAGTGACTCTAAGCGTTGCTGTACATTGCTCAGCGCTTGTTTAGGCGGCTCAGATTTTGCTGCAAATGCAAAAGATCCGTTAGCCAGCCAGAATAAGGCTGCGCTATAGATTAATGGGCTTAATCGGTTTAAGCGCCTAAAGTTTACGTTGATCAAGTATTTACGCCCTAAATTGAATCAGGTTCCTTCCTGTCATTTCAACCGGCTGAGCAATGCCCATCATATTGAGTAAGGTTGGCGCAATGTCGGATAGTGCACCATCTGGCGAGAGTGCTGCTGGGCGGCCTATGTAGATGAGCGGTACCAGATTAGTGGTGTGCTGTGTGTGTGGCTGCTGATTTTCAATGTCATACATTAACTCTGCGTTGCCGTGGTCTGCTGTAATAATCACTTCACCACCAATGCTTTGCATGGCATTCACTACACGGCCGATGCATGCATCTAGCGTTTCTACTGCGGTAATCGCGGCTTGCAGATTGCCTGAGTGGCCAACCATATCGCCATTGGCATAGTTGCAAATGATGGCGTTGTATTTTTTGCTAAGAATCGCTTCTTCGAGCTTTTCGGTGACCTCGTAAGCGCTCATTTCAGGTTGTAGATCATAGGTTTCCACTTTAGGGGAAGGGACAAGAATCCTATCTTCACCAGCAAAAACTTTTTCTTCTCCGCCGTTGAAAAAAAAGGTTACGTGTGGGTACTTTTCGGTTTCAGCGATGCGCAGTTGGGTTAATCCCAGCGCTGAAATGTATTCCCCAAAGGTGTTATGTACTTCTTGCGGTGGAAAAAGTGCGGTCGCTTTTTTCTCATTCTTGTCGTACATGGTCAGCGTAAAATAGCCGGCTAGTTTCGGTACATGACGGC
>DAIDAH010000325.1 GCA_027310735.1 Methylotenera sp.
GCGTATCGCTCCCATTGGCACACCAGTGGGATGGATTAACAGCCAGCAATTCTATGCATATGAAAGCTGACTGACTTGGCTTACCATGACTTGAGGGGTTTTATTGCGCAGCTAGAACTAGCCGGTGAGTTAAAACGTGTGGTATCACCGATATCTACGCACTTAGAGATGACAGAGCTGTGCGACCGAAGCCTGCGTGTTGGCGGGCCAGCGCTGTTGTTTGAAAATCCAGTGGGGAATCGCATGCCGGTGCTGGGGAATCTTTTCGGCACTACCAAGCGGGTTGCCCTTGGTATGGGAGCAACGGATGTCAGCGAGTTGCGCAATTACGGGCATGTGCTGGCAATGTTAAAAGAGCCGGAACCACCGAGAGGCTTTAAGGACATGCTGGGTTTGCGTTCACAGGTGAAAACCTTATGGAGTATGGCGCCCAAGGAGTTGTGCTCAGCCCCTTGTCAGGACATCGTATGGGAAGGCAATGATGTTGATTTAGGGCGACTGCCAATTCAGCATTGCTGGCCAGACGATATTGCACCGTTAATCACTTGGGGTCTGGTGATTACAAAAGGGCCGCATAAGGAGCGTCAGAATCTTGGTGTTTACCGTCAGCAAGTGCTAGGACGCAACAAAGTCATTATGCGTTGGTTGGCGCATCGTGGCGGTGCGCAGGATTTTCGTGAGCACAGCACTCTTCACAAAGGTCAGCCCTATCCGGTTGCAGTTGCTTTGGGAGCCGACCCGGCAACTATTCTAGGCGCGGTTACGCCTGTGCCAGATAGTTTGTCGGAATACCAGTTTGCAGGCTTGTTGCGTGGTAGCCGTACTGAACTGGTGAAGGCTATTGGCAGTGACTTGCGTGTTCCAGCTTCGGCCGAAATCGTTCTGGAAGGGCATATCTACCCGGATGAGTCTCATGCCACAGGCTATGAGTATGCGCTGGAGGGACCGTTTGGTGATCACACCGGTTATTACAATGAGCAGGACTGGTTTCCGGTTTTCACCATTGATCGTATTACGATGCGTCGTAACCCGATTTACCATTCAACTTATACAGGCAAGCCGCCAGATGAGCCTGCAGTGTTGGGCTTAGCCCTGAACGAGCTATTCATTCCATTGTTGCAAAAACAGTTTCCTGAAATCACGGACTTTTACTTGCCTCCAGAAGGCTGTAGCTACCGCATGGCGGTTGTCCAGATTAAAAAGTCTTATCCCGGTCACGCCCGACGCGTCATGTTCGGTATATGGAGTTTTCTACGCCAATTCATGTATACCAAGTTCATTGTGGTCGTGGATGATGATGTGAACGTCAGAAGCTGGTCGGAAGTGATCTGGGCCATCACTACGCGTGTCGAGCCGATACGTGACACGTTACTGGCAGACAATACACCAATAGACTATCTGGACTTCGCATCCCCGGTCAGTGGTCTTGGCAGCAAAATGGGCATAGATGCGACCAATAAATGGCCTGGTGAAACCAGCCGTGAATGGGGGCGACCTATTGTTATGCCCAATGCGGTGAAGGTTAAGGTCGATAAGATATGGCAAAGTCTCGGGCTTTGAGTAGCAGTGGCTAACGCAGATTCGTTTGTGCATCTAATCTGGATAAGTACGAATTCATAAGCTGCGGCAGACGTGGTCCGAACTCTACTAAGCCGCTGTAAATCTGCAGCAGAGAGGCGCCAGCAGATAAACGGTCAGCTGCATCTTGCGGGGTGCGGATGCCGCCGACTGAAATAATCGGGATGTTCCCGTTTAGGCTGCTTGATACGCGTTGCAAATTAATCAGTGCCGTATTTTCTTCATTGTGGTGAGCGCCTCCGCTAAGCATTAATCCATCAAAAGCATAATCATGGACGCAAGCCAGCAGGTTGTTGGTGTCGCCACGGTCTTGATCTATTTTTACAACAATAGGGCAAGCTCGCCCACTATCGGTCATCATGCGTACTTGCTTGTTTTTAATGGCGGCGAGAACCGTATATAGTGTGGCACGATGTTCTGGTAAATGCAGGTCTGGGCCAGCACGTACACCTAGATTGACCGTAATGTAGTCAGCAAATGGCCAGAGTTTTTCCATACCGATCAGATAGTCATGATGCATCCTCTGTGGTGGGGTGATTCGATTCATGCTGATGCTAACACCTAGTGGAATTGGGTGAGGCCGGATATGTTGAGCTAGCGTATAAGCCACAGCATCTATACCTGGGCTACGTTGCTGTTCCGGTTGGGGAATGACGGAGCCTATTTCGGCTAAACCGAAACCCAGCGGTGACAAGCATTGGTAGAGCGTACCTTGCTTATCAAACCCGGCGGCTAAGCCG
>DAIDAH010000326.1 GCA_027310735.1 Methylotenera sp.
GTTGCACCGCCGGACTTGATGCGGATTCTAGCAACTCATCAATACCAGCCTTGCACCAATTTTGCACCATTTCTTCAGTCATTTCTATATGGCATTGAAATGCCAAATGCTTGCCGATGGCGTACGCCTGATTTTGACAAAAATGGCTAGCAAGTAAATGTACGGCGTTTTCTGGCAAGCTGAAAGTCTCACCATGCCAATGAAAACCATTAAAAACCTCCAGTTCGCCAAACCAGCGTTTAGCAGCATCGTTTGAGCTCACAGCCAACTCGCCCCAGCCAATTTCTTTAATTGGATTTTTTGTGACATTGCCACCTAATGCCTTACTTATCAACTGCCCACCAAGACAATGCCCCAGTAGTGGAACATCTAAAGCATAGGCTTCACGAATCAAACCCAGCAATGGTGTTATCCAAGGTAAATCATCATTCACACTCATTGGCCCGCCCATTAAAGCAACACCACTATAACCTTCAATTGAATCAGGCAACGCCTCTCCTTCATCAATTTTAATCAGTTGCCAAGGGACTTTCTGCTCATCCAAAAATGTTGCTAAATATCCAGGGCCTTCAGTTAGCGCATGGCGGAATATCACTATGGGTTTCATGGAGTTATCACCTTAAATTGTCCAATTTCAATATCATCAATGGTATACGCGCCAATCGAATAACGTATCAAGCGCAGTGTAGGAAAA
Organism: Methylotenera sp.; assembly: GCA_027310735.1. Lineage (GTDB taxonomy): Bacteria > Pseudomonadota > Gammaproteobacteria > Burkholderiales > Methylophilaceae > Methylotenera. The sequence goes on from DAIDAH010000326.1 coordinate 695, forward strand.
CCTATTTTCGCCGTCATACGTCGTACCTGACGGTTCTTTCCTTCCGAAATCTTAATCTGCAACCAACTGGTCGGTATGGCTTTTCGCTCTCGTATTGGCGGGTTCCGTGGCCACAATCCTTCGGGCTCATGCATCAGCTGCACTGTTGCAGGCTGCGTCACAAAATCACCTAAATCCACCCCTTGCCGTAGCGCTTGCAAATCCGCTTCGGCTGGGATGCCTTCCACTTGTGCCCAATAGGTTTTAATTTCTTTATGCTTGGGATGACTTAAACGATGTTGTAATGCACCATCATCGGTTAAAATGAGCAATCCTTCTGAATCAGTATCCAAACGTCCGGCAGCATATACATCGGGCAGCGGGATAAAGTCTTTTAACGTGGGGTGCTTTTCATGCGAGCTAAACTGGCACACGACGTTAAAAGGTTTATTAAATAAAATTATCATGTTAGGAAATTTGCAATGAATTCTATAGTGACTTCGAAAATTATCGTGCCGGAAACTGGTGAAAAAATTACCGTCAACGCAGACAACACACTTAACGTGCCAAACAATCCTATTATCCCATTTATTGAGGGTGATGGCATAGGCGTAGATATTACGCCACCGATGATTAAAGTCGTAGATGCCGCAGTGAACAAAGCTTATAACGGCACACGTAAGATCTCATGGATGGAAGTCTATGCCGGTGAAAAAGCCGTTAATATCTACGGCAAAGACAAAGATGGCAAGGACACTTGGTTACCGAGTGAAACTATGCAAGCCGTGCGTGATTACGTTATTTCAATCAAAGGTCCGCTCACAACGCCTGTTGGCGGCGGCATTCGCTCATTGAATGTTACCTTGCGCCAAGAGTTGGATTTATACGTCTGCTTGCGCCCAGTGCAATATTTCACAGGCGTTCCTAGCCCAGTAAAACATCCAGAAAAAACCGACATGGTGATTTTCCGTGAGAACACTGAAGATATCTATGCTGGCATTGAATGGGCAGCTGGTACAGATGAAGTAGAGAAAGTCATTAACTTTCTAAGTGACATGGGCATGCGTAAAAAAATCCGCTTCCCGGAGTCATCTGCTATTGGTATTAAACCTGTATCTAAAGAAGGCAGCCAACGCCTAGTACGCAAAGCTATTCAATACACCATTGATAACAATCGCAAGTCACTCACGATTGCCCATAAAGGCAATATCATGAAGTTCACAGAAGGTGGCTTTAGGGATTGGGGTTATGAAGTGGCCAAACAAGAATTTGGTGCAGTTGAGATTGATGGTGGTCCATGGTGCAAATTGCCAAACGGCATCGTTATTAAAGATTGCATCGCAGATGCGTTCTTACAAGAAATCTTATTGCATCCACAAGATTATGATGTAGTTGCCACACTCAACTTAAATGGCGATTACATGAGTGATGCACTAGCGGCTCAAGTAGGCGGCATTGGTATCGCACCGGGTGCAAATTTAAGTGACACGGTTGCCATGTTTGAAGCTACTCATGGCACAGCACCTAAAATTGCAGGGAAAGACATTGCCAACCCAAGCTCACTCATCCTTTCAGCAGAAATGATGTTGCGCCACCTAGGCTGGGTTGAAGCGGC
>DAIDAH010000327.1 GCA_027310735.1 Methylotenera sp.
GGCCTATACCATGGAAGGCCTTTTGTATAGAGCATCCAGACATGGCAAGTGAGCTTGAGGTGAAGTGGCAAACAGAACCACTACAAAACAATGGCTGGGTAGTTCGCAAGGATGTGCCGCCCGCTATTGCGGAAAAATTTCAAAGGATATTGTTTAGTCTGAATGATAGCGATGAGGGTAAAAAAATGCTGGCACGTTTACCTATTTCACGGTTCGAGACTGCTACTGATGAAACTTATCGGCCGGTACAGGCATTTTTAACTGCTTTTTCAACCCAGGTTAGAAACGTCGAATGGTAGACTCATTGAAATTAGTGGTGAAGTTTTTGACTCTGCTGCCGCGTAGCGTGAAGGCTTACTGGAACAGTTCTATCCGTAATCAGTTGGTATTGTCATTCAGCTTTGTCTCACTAATGCTGATGCTTAGCTTTAGCGCTTTGATGTATGAGCATCAGCGAGACTTTCTTTATGAGACTAGTACTAATCGTGCTATAAGTCTGGCGCATACGCTAGCTTCGAGCAGTACCCCTTGGGTGTTGGCTGACGATGTGGCTGGTTTACAAGAGGTTCTGGCGGGGTTTGCCAATACTTCTGATCTTAAATTTGCATTAGTGCTGTCGTTGCGAGGGGAAGTGCTGGGCGCAACAGATACAGCACAGATCGGTCGATTTGTTGATGATAAGGTAAGTCTACGTTTGCTTGAATCGAACGCTGAGCAGGTTGTTTTGATCAATCAGCGAGCAATAGTGGATGTTGCCCAGCCTATCATGGCTGGAGACAGACTCATTGGTTGGGCAAGAGTTGAAATATCCAGAGCATCTTCGAACTCCAATTTACAAATACTCGGCTGGGCCGGACTTGGTTTTGCTTCACTGGCCGTGGCTGTCTCTTTTATCATCGCGATGATGCTTGCCAATCGCTTGACGCGTAATTTGTATCATCTAATGTTTGTTACGAAAACGGTCACGGAAGGTCAGCGCGACATACGTTCAAAGATTACTGGTAACGATGAAGTTGGTCAGCTGGCACATCGCTTCAATAGTATGCTGGATACGCTGAGTGATTCCGAAGTTAAGCTGAGCCGTATTAACAGGTTATATGCGGCTTGGACCAAATGTAGTGAAATCACTGTGCAGGAAAACGATGAATCGACATTACTCAATAAAATTAGTCATACGCTGGCTGATCGCGTTCCTTTTGAGTTAGTCTGGATTGGCGTACCGAAGCAAGATGGTTGGGTTAACATCACTGCTTGTGCTGGGCTGGCTTTAGATTATCTTGCGGATATTAAAATTTCTGTTGATGCTGAGCGTGTAGAAGGTCAGGGTCCGTTGGGAACGGTAATTCGCGACGGTACACCTAAAATATATAATGATTACCTTAATGCACCAGAGTCTGCTCTATGGGGAGATCGCGCTGCCAAGCACCATTTTTACTCTGCCGCGTCTTTCCCGATTTTTAGAAGTGGAAAGTGTTATGGTGGTATTGCCGTATATTCCGCAGAGCTTGGATACTTTACGCCAGAGCTGATTAGTTTGATGGTTGGTTTATCTGAAGACGTTTCATTTGCACTGACGAATCTTGATCTGGAGCAGCAGCGATTAGCTGATATGGTGAATTTAGAGCGTGCAGCGAAGGTCTTTGAGTACAGTAAAGAAGGTATTTTAGTGGCAGATAGCCACAATAATATTATCTCGGTGAATCGTAGTTTCACTGATATTACCGGTTATTCGGCCGAGGATGTGATAGGTGAGAACCCACGCATACTTAGTTCAGGTCGTCATGATGCAGACTACTATAACCGCATGTGGAGTACGCTACTTAAGACAGGAAGCTGGCAGGGGGAAATTTGGAATCGACGTAAAAATGGCGAGATTCATCCCGAGGCAATAACTCTGATTTCTGTCAAAGATGATAATGGCGTAGTACTGAATTACATTTCAATTTTTAGTGATATTTCAGAGCGTAAACTGGCAGAGGACCGTATTCAACAGCTGGCGCATTATGATGTGTTGACTGGCTTGCCTAATCGCGTTTTATTTAATGACCGCTTGGAACAGGCGCTTATCTCGGCACAACGCAACAAAAGTACATTAGCGCTACTATTCTTGGATCTTGACCGATTCAAGAATATTAACGATACATTAGGTCATGATGCTGGTGACCAGTTGCTTAAAATGGTGGCAGAGCGTTTGATGGAGTGTGTGCGAGAGCAGGATACAGTGTCACGTCAGGGTGGGGATGAGTTTATTATTGTGCTACCTAATACTAATATAG
>DAIDAH010000328.1 GCA_027310735.1 Methylotenera sp.
TGCCGCATAATTGAGCGTATGCCGTTGGCAAAATCCACCTTGTTTACCTCAGCCACTGACGTCTGACGCATCATGGTCACCGGATACTCCACAGGGTCTTCCAACGTCATGATATTCACAGCCTCAGTATTTCTGCTGGACAGCAATGAATATAGCGTTGTGGTTTTACCGCTACCGGTAGGGCCTGTCACAATTAAAATGCCTTCTGGACGTGTCATCATTAAGCGCAACTCGCCCAAAGTAGAAGGACGCAAGCCCATACGCTCCATCGGGATAATGGATTTTTCACGATCAAGCACCCGCATGACAATGTTCTCACCATGTATCGTCGGGTGCGTAGACACTCTGAAATCAATCGGGCGACCACATAAACTCATGTTCAAACGGCCATCCTGTGGTGCACGTGTTTCAGCAATATCCAGGCCACTCACGACCTTAAGCCGTACTGCGACGCCACCCCAATAACTTTTATGCAAGCTGCGCACCTGCTGTAATACACCATCAATTCTGTAGCGAATGCGTAAAAATGAATGCTCAGGTTCAAAGTGAATATCCGATGCACCACGCTTAACTGCATCCATCAATAGCGCACCAACCAAACGTACTACTGGCTGAGTGTACTCATCGCCACCTGCAGCCAAGCTTTGGTAGTCAATCTCACCTGTTTCAATTTCACGCAGAATACCGTCAACAGAAAGTTCATATCCGTAGAACTGATCGATATACTCTTCAAGCTGCGCTTCTGCTGCCAATAGAGGCTTTAGCTGAATTTTACCGCCTAACATTGCACGGAGCTGATCGAGTGCCACCACGTTAAACATATCTGACATAGCAACCACCAAAATCTTGGTTGCAGCATCATAAGCCACAGGCAGTAAGTGATAACGACGAGCAAACTCTTGCGGTACCATCTGCAGGGCCTCAACATCTGCCACCACAGCAGATAAATCAACACTCTCCTGACCTATTGTATGCGCAACAATATCTCGCACCATGCCCTCTGTCACAAAACCCAGACGCACCAGTTGGCGACCTAAAGGCAATTCATTTTGTCCTTGTTCCATCAACGCAATACGCAACTGATCCGGACTAATCAGCCCCTGCTGCACCATCAGGTCACCTAGTCGGAGTTTACGCCGCTGCTCAAGCATCAAGTCGCCCCAGTCTCATTGCTATTATTCGTGCTAATTTTTCTCATACTATTTAGCTATGGCCTCTAATTTTTGCACCAAACTCATTTCTGAAGCGCGTGGATTCTCGCCTCAAGCGATGCTCTATCCGGGCTGGTGGCACCAGACTTATTAAGCAATGCTAAAGCACGCTGATATTGATTTAAAGCTAAACTAAATTTACCGAGCTGATCTAAGCTAATTGCCAGATTAAATACATAGTCAGCATTATTAGGTGCATAGCGAGTCGCATTAAAATAAGCCTCTTGTGCTGATGCCCACTGGTTCTGCTCAGCATACATATTGCCTAAAGCCTCATGCAAATTCGCAGCATCTGGCTGCTGTGCAAGCATACTTTTAATGCGACTTTCTGCACCTATAGTGTCGCCTCCTGCATGCGAACTCACAACTGCGGACTGCGCTATCATATTTCTAGGTTCTATCTCCAAGACCTTTTGATACCAGCCAGTTGCATCTGCATCACGCCCTTGTCGCTGCGCAATCGCTGCCATTCCCAATAAGGCATCCACATTACGCACATCATGCTGCAGCACCTGTCGGTATTGCTGCTGCGCAGATGCATCTTCACCACGAGTAAAGGCCTGATAAGCCGAGAGCAACGTAGGGTCAACACCTACTGACGACAATTTACTTACCAATCTTATCTGCTCATGTTGCTGTGACGCATCTTTAATAGACATCGATGCATCACTATTATTGAACTGTTTTCTAGTATGCGTAGCTTCAGGTTTCTCATACTTAACCACTGAGCCACGGACCAACCCCTCATGATGAGTCGCCACTCTTTCATGCGAATCATCATTTTTTACTCCTGCGTTTTTGAATGCGGCACTCGAACTACCAAGCTCATGACTATTGGAGGCCTGATCACTCTCAAGCTGGATGCTCTTTTCATGATGATCACTGACAGGCTCATCACTAGCCGGCACTGGCAACACTGGTGGTTGAACAGCGGCAGTAACTAAACTTTCAGGCTGGGTTGCAACTTGAGCTGGAGCCTGTGGCGCAGCTTTTGCAACCACTACCTGAGGCACGATGGGG
>DAIDAH010000329.1 GCA_027310735.1 Methylotenera sp.
GCAGTAGCCACCACATTAGGGAAACGCACCAAACTAACTGGGTCAGCATATTGCGCTTCAACCACCATCACATCAGTGAGGTTACGTGAAGATAAATATAAGTTTTCATCAAAACCATCAGTCAGCACCAAAACAGCACCTTCGTAACCCATACCCTTGATTTTTTCTGCCAAAGCTTTTGTTTTTGGAGTTGTTACCACAAACTCTTCAACCACATTCAAACGCTCTTGACGAACCAACTCAGATAAAATGGTTTGCATACCAGCACGGTAAGCTTTACGATTTACCTTATGACTAAAGTTTTCATTTGGCGAATTAGGAAATGCACGACCACCTCCACGCCAGATAGGACTTGAACTCATACCTGAACGCGCATTACCAGTACCCTTTTGAGCGTATGGTTTATGTGTAGTATGAGCTACGGTATCACGCCCCTTTTGTGCACGCGTTGCAGTACGGGCGTTAGCCATGTAAGCAACAACGACTTGATGCACTAAAGCTTCGTTAAATTCACGACCAAATGTATCATCAGAAACAGTAACGCCTTTTTTAGCGGCCTTACCATTTTTATCTACTAATTTGAGTTCCATTATTTCATCCCCTTCTGAAGCTTAGCTTTAATAGCCGGACGTACAACTACGTCACCACCTTTAGAACCAGGGATAGCACCTTTAATCAACAACAGATTACGCTCAACATCAACACGCACAACCTCAAGATTTTGCGTAGTAACCTTAGTCGCACCTAAGTGACCAGGCATGCGCTTACCAGGGAATACTCGACCTGGATCTTGCGCCATACCAATAGAACCAGGCACATTATGTGATTTAGAGTTACCGTGTGATGCACGGTTAGACTTAAAGTGATGGCGCTTAATTGCACCAGCAAAGCCTTTACCTAAAGAGGTACCAGTAACATCAACCATTTGACCAACTTGGAAAATATCAACAGTGATATTTGCACCAGCAGTAAAATTAGCCAAAACATCACTAGTCACTGGAAATTCATGAATACCAGCACCGGCAGCAGAACCTGACTTAGCATAATGCCCAGTCAATGCACTGTTAATTCGGCTAGCACGACGAGTACCGTAAGCAACTTGCAGGCCACTATAGCCATCGCTTGCGATCGTCTTGATCTGTGTCACGCGGTTAGGCACAACTTCCAACACGGTTACCGGAACGCTTGCGCCATCCTCAGTAAACACGCGGGTCATACCCACTTTGCGACCAATAAGCCCTAAGCTCATGATCGTATCCTTATTTTTAAGTTAAAAAGTCGATTACAATTGACCGACTTCTGTGAAAGAGTCGCGGATTATACCGAACTCCGATTTTCTTTACAAGATATATCTACAACAAGTTAATCCAGCAATCTATATTTAATTACTGGATATTAATTAAAGCTTAATCTCGACATCCACACCAGCTGGTAAATCTAGCTTCATCAATGCATCCACTGTTTTATCAGTTGGGTCAACGATATCCATCAAACGCTGATGTGTACGAATTTCAAACTGGTCACGTGAAGTTTTATTTACGTGCGGTGAACGCAGGATATCAAAACGTTCAATGCGAGTAGGTAATGGCACAGGCCCCTTAACCACAGCGCCAGTACGTTTGGCAGTTTCTACGATTTCTTGAGCAGATTGATCAATCAAACGATAATCAAAAGCTTTAAGACGAATACGGATTTTTTGACTTTGCATATTAAACTGCCTTTCAAATTTACTTCTGTTCTAAAGAGCGAAACGGCAGACCTAGATTTCGTCTAAGCCATGCCGTTTAATTTAAGTACAACTAATACCAATTATCTTACTCGATAATTTTAGCAACAACACCAGCACCAACAGTACGACCACCTTCACGAATAGCGAAGCGTAAACCATCTTCCATCGCAATCGGAGCAATCAATGTTACTGTAATTGATACGTTATCGCCAGGCATAACCATTTCTGTACCTTCTGGCAACTCAACCGCACCAGTTACGTCTGTTGTACGGAAATAGAATTGTGGGCGGTAACCTTGGAAGAATGGCGTATGACGACCACCCTCATCTTTACCTAACACATAGATTTCTGCTGTGAATTTTGTGTGCGGCTTGATAGAGCCAGCTTTTGCTAACACTTGACCACGTTCAACTTCTTCACGCTTTGTACCACGTAGTAACACACCTACGTTGTCGCCCGCTTGACCTTGGTCTAGCAGTTTGCGGAACATTTCCAC
>DAIDAH010000032.1 GCA_027310735.1 Methylotenera sp.
CAACATTTGTATAAACGCTTGTCCGGATGCTGCTGTACCACGAATTCTAGGATGTCTATCCAAGGCAGAAAGTGACAGTACAGGCATAGCCAGCGCCATGCCAATATTAAACAAGGCAATAGGAAAAATATTATAAATTGGTCTTGATGGCAAAGTGAAACAGATGCCTAAGTTAAGTAAAACCATCACCGCCATCCAAACATAGGCGAACTTGACAACTTTCCGCCGAGAATAAAGACCCGCAGCACGTTTTGCAAGATAAGAGCCAAAAATCATACCGCACACCGTGGGCAGAAACATATAACCAAACTGATGCTGATTTAAGCCAAGATGCTTAACCAGAAACACAGGACTCGCCAGTACATACAGAAAAAAACCAGCAAAATTTGCCCCCAACGCAAACACCAACATATTAAATTCTTTATCCAGAAAAATAATGCGGTAATCCTTCATTACCTGCTTTGCTGAAAGCGGCATACGTTTCTCGGCCGGCATGGTTTCTGGCAAATAGCGCATGGCTGCCCATAAACTCAGCGCAGCATATAGTGCCAAAAATATAAAAATCGCCTGCCAGTGAATGCCCAGTAGTAAGCCGCCAATAATGGGTGCCACAGCGGGCGCTATACCAAACAACATCTGTACTGTAGCCATGACACGCTGTGCTTGCGGCCCTTCAAACAAATCGCGCACCATAGCACGTGCCACCACGTTTCCAGCACCGCCAGATAGCCCTTGTAATGCACGAAAGAACCACATTGTTTCAACATTTTGTGCAAAAGCACAACCTATAGAAGCGAATACAAATATACTCAAACCCCATTTAATCGTAGTAATGCGACCTATTGAATCAGAAATAGCGCCATGCCATAAGGTCATAAGTGCATAAGGTAGCAAATAGAAAGTCAGACTTTGCTGCAACTCAAGTGAAGTGCCATGCAAAGCTGACTCTAATACTGGAAATGCAGGAAGATAAGTATCTATTGCAAAGGGTGCCAGTGCTGCTAAGCTGGCTAGTACAACAGATAAAACCAATGTAGATGATGAACGTTTCAAACCATGACTCTCAAATAAAAAAATACGCTGCCAATCGCAATCAATGCAGCGCGTTTGTTCAACGACAAAATACTAACTAATTAATTAATTTCAAAACTGCGTCGGGCTTATTTCAATATAACTCGAGAATAACAGAACAAACAGTCCAACTTATACCTTCACCAACAACTTCTCAAACTCACTAGCTGGCACCGGCTTACTAAACAAATATCCTTGCCCATAATCACAGCCAGCAAGCGTTAATAGGTATCTTTGATCAGTGGTTTCTATGCCTTCAGCAATCACTTTCATACCCAACTTATGCGCCATGACGATAATAGCCTCACACAATGCCATATCCCCAGAAGTCGGACTCAGGTTCCGGACAAAACTCTGATCAATTTTTATATAATCAATATCGAATTTCTGGAGATATGATAGTGACGAGTATCCTGTTCCAAAATCATCCAATGCGACCTGTATGCCTGCATCGCGGAACTCCAGTAGCATTTCTTGTGTAGAAAAATTCGCATCTAGCAGCAGCCCCTCTGTAATCTCCGCCACGATACTTTTTCCTGTCAAGCCTAACTTACTAATCTGTACATGCCAAGGCTCAGTTTTACTACTCGTATATTGAATCTGAATCGGTGACTTATTCACACTTACCTGAAACTCTGCATTGTAAGTCGCCTGCCAATGCTTAACTTGAAGTAAAGCTTGCTGAAATATCCAATCACCAACCTCAAATATCAGACCAGCACTTTCGGCAATAGGAATAAACTCAGCGGGACTTATCGAACCAAGTGTAGGATGTTGCCATCTTGCGAGTGCTTCCGCCTTGATAATTGCTCCGGTATTCAAATCAACAATTGGCTGATAGGCCACCCAAATTTGTTCATTTCTAAGCGCCACTCGCAAATCATTAGCCAACCGCATACGCTTTTGCGCCACATCCTGCATGGCTTTAGCAAAATAACTAGATTGATTTCGGCCTGCACTTTTAGCAACATACATCGCTTGATCTGCATTCTTCAATAAAACTTCTGGCTCAGTTGCATCAATAGGATAAAGCGTAATACCAATACTGGTGGATACATATACAATGTCATCACCCAACTGGAATGATTTTGACAGACTTTCTAAAATAGACTCTGTCACACGTTCGATCCCAGTCATATCACCGACTTCAGTTAGAATTATCGTAAATTCATCACCCCCAAGACGGGAAACAACGTCCACATCTCGCACGCACATACTTAATCGCTGTGCAGTCTCCTTAAGCAGCAAGTCGCCAACATCATGACCCAGCGTATCGTTGACTTCTTTGAACCGATCAAGATCAAGATATAGCAGCGCTAACGGCACACCCGTTCTGTGCGATTTATTAATTTCCTGCTTAAACCTATCATGAAACATACTTCGGTTAGGTAACCCGGTTAACGAATCAATATGTGCCTGCTGCCAGATCAGTTCTTCAGATGCTTTTTTCTCAGTGATATCGGTAAATAAGGAAATTCTATAACGTGCCGAGCCATCATCGTTATAGACAGTATTAGTAATTAGCCACATCGGGAAGACTTCACCATTCTTACGCTGCGCCCACATCTCACCTTGCCATTTCCCTGTGACTGCAGTTTCACTTTTCATGCGCTCATAAACAGCTTGATTATGTTTAGGAGATCTTAAAATGTTGGAGTTTCTTCCTAAAACTTCTTTTTTTGAATATCCAGTGACTTCAATAAAGGCAGGATTAACATCAATAATCTGACGATTGGCATCAGTGATCACCATCGCTTCACTACTGGTTTGATAAACTGAGGCCGCGAGCTGGTTAGCTTCTTCTGCCTGCTTACGCTTCTCTTCTCGATCAAAGTTATCAATTGCAAAAGCAATATCTACCGACATCTCAGTTAATAATGCAACAGCTTCGTCGTCGAATGCATTCACCTGCGCATGGCATACACATAAAAGTGCAAATGGCTGACCATCACGACAAATTGGAAATGCAGCCACTGCATTCCAATAACCATAACTTAACATTTTGTCCCAATGTACAGTTTTTAAGTTAGCAATGTCATTAACAATAATACTTCTATTTTCACGCATTGCTGTGCCGCCCGGCCCAATACCCTCAGGAATATCTGCATGCGTAGATATCACAATATTGTCTACCAACTCCAGATTAATACCATATTTTGCAACCTGCACCAACAAACCACTAGACGCATCAAGTTCACTAATCCATGCAGTTTGCATTCCACCAAATTCAACAGCACAACGACATACCAGCGGAAATAATTCGGACTGATGCTCCATATGTACAATGGCTTGATTCACCTCACTTAGTGCTTGATATAACTTTTTCAGTCGCTCAATACGTGCTTCATATTGTTTGTGTACTGTAATGTCACGTGTGAATGCATAAAACCTATCTTTATACTGCTTGCTGTAAATAACGTTGACAGAAATATCCAAGATACGTCCATCTTTACAGCGGACACTAGTTTCATACAAATCACTTCCAGTCTCTACGACCTTTTTAGCATGCTCAATGATTTCAAGAGGGCCTTTTAGCGTTACATCAAAAGTAGTCATTTGCAATAACTCTTCGCGACTGTATCCCAGCATATGACAATAGGCATCATTCACTTCAACATAACGTGTCTGCAGATCATGCACAGTAAATCCATCTTGTGAAATATTAAGCACCATATGAAACTGCTCTTCATTCTCTTTTAATGTTTTCTCCCACAGCTTGCGCTCAGTAATGTCATGTGCAATTCCAAGTACACCAATCAGCCTACCGGCTGGATCTCGCATTGGCGTCTTAGTCGTTTCTAATAAGGCACGATATCCATTATCAGCATAAGTGACCCATTCTTCATTTACACTTGGCGACCCATTTCCCATAGCAAGACGATCATGCTCTCTAAAAAAGTTTGCCAACTCCTTATCAACAAAGTCATAATCAGTCTTACCTACGATATCGACCTCTTTAGCACCAAAGAAGCGCTCAAATGCTGAGTTACAAGCAAGATATACTCCATCCAAATCTTTAAGCCAGACTAAATCATTAATAGTCTGAAACATTGCACTCAGCTTTGCTTCGCTTGTTTGCAGCGCTACTGTATGCGCTTTGCGAGCACTGATATCGCGTAACGAACTGAGCATTAGTAAACCATGCCGAGTCTGCATAGGAACAACGTTTATTTCAACATCAACTTCACAACCATTCTTATTCAAAATCACAGTTTCACATTCAGCCGATTTCAACGGGGGCACAATACCAACACGAAACTGGTCTACTAATACATGCCCTCCCCCATCAAATCTCCTAGGCACTAATATTTTTAGAGCCTGACCATTTAGTTCCTTTATCTTGTACCCAGTTACCTTTTGAACCTGGGTATTTGCCATAGTAATAATACCGCAAGCATCACTAATCAACATGGCATCTGGTATGGCATCAATCACCTTGTGATAAAAGGAAATTTTCTCTTTCTCAATTCGTTGACTGAGCATGGCGAAGATTACGCCTCCGAGAAACCATAAGAAAACAATCAACGCAATGGCTACTGCCAGCGTCTCTTGTCTGGCGCCAGTTAATCTACTAAGACAAACACTACCTGGCATAATTTGCATTCCCAGCATACTGGTATAGTGCATGCTAGAAATCGCCAGCCCCATAATCAGACCACCTAAAGCTAGACGTAGCATAGGCTGCATTTTAATTTTTCCGCCGCGATACATCATTAAGAGCGCGCCCATTGAGGCAAAAATGGCAATGATAGCTGAAGCTAGCACTGATAAAAGGTTGTAACTTATTGGTGGAGACATTTTAATGGCAGCCATGCCCATATAATGCATAAGGCAGATGCCAGCCCCCATTAAAATGCTTGTAATAAAAATTGTCCGAATATGGATATGAGGTTTACTAAGTACAAAAAAACTAAGTAAAGCTGCAGAAAAGGCAGGCAACCCAGAAAGGATTGTTAAAGAAACATCATATCCAATAGATATTGGGAGACGAAAGGCAAGCATGCCGATAAAATGCATTGCCCATATTGTTGAACCGAGTGTCGCGCTACCAGCTATCATCCACACTTTGGCAATGCGGCGATTGCTTTTACGCATACATTCAGCCTGGATAAGTGCAGTGAACGAGCCGACTACTGCGATCAAAACGCTTAATAAAACTAGTGGGTAATCCCAAGAAACCAACATCACAAGTCCTTATTCGAGCACCGGGCAAAATGCTCACATGCAGTCCAAGTGCAACCAATTTTACAATTAGTTACACTTAGCAGCAGACTACCAAATTAATTTAAACTTGTGAAGTTTCATACAAACACTTTAAGGTAAAGAGTGAAACTCATCTAAACGATCGTTAAGCTCGCCTGCAATCACTCTCTTGGAGTTTTTATCATTACGGAACACGATTGGCTGCTCAGAAAATACTGGATTTCTAGCATCTTCGATGGCCTTATCAATTAAATGACGGTGCGGAGATTTACTACATACTGGGTCAGCGGCTTCAGCATCTCCCGTCAACAAAAATGCCTGACAACGGCAACCGCCCAAATCATTCTCTTTCTCTGAGCATGAACTACACGGTTCTTTCATCCAACTTGTGCCACGGTACTTAGTAAATGCTGGTGATTCTTTCCAACTCCAGCCTAAGTCAGAATCCCGCACATTCGGAAATTTCATGTTAGGCAAAGAGCGCGCTGAATGACATGGCAACACATCGCCATTTGCGGTCACAATCATGAATACCTCACCCCAGCCATTCATGCATTTTTTAGGACGGTCTGAGTAGTAGTCCGGCACTACAAAGAAAATCTTCATCTTATTGTTGGGGTTAGCTCGGAACGTATTAGTAATCGCCTCAGCTTCATCCACTTGCTCTTTGGTAGGCATTAACTGGCTACGATTAATCAATGACCAGCCGTAATATTGCGTGTTCGCAAGTTCAATATAATCAGCACCCAGCGCTTCGGCCATCTCAAGAATTTCTTTCATGTGGCCAATGTTATAGCGATGAATCACCACATTTAACACCATTGGATAACCATGACTTTTAATCATTGCGGCCACTTTCTGCTTGAGCTGAAAAGTTTTAGTATTGGTAATAAAGTTATTAATATCTTCAGTAATATCGTGCATAGATAACTGAATATGATCCAAGCCACCGTCTTTTAGTGCCTGAATACGCTGCTCGGTCAAACCGACACCGGATGTAATTAGATTGCTGTAATAACCCAACTTTTTCGCTTCAATCACGATATCTTCAATGTCATCCCGCAGCAGAGGCTCACCTCCTGAAATACCAAGCTGAATTGCGCCTAATTTACGCGCATCACGCAAGGCTTGAATCCACTGCTCGGTAGTCAGCTCATTTTGTGTATGCTTATCGTAATCTGTTGGGTTATAGCAAAATGCACAATGCATTGGGCAGCGATACGTCACCTCCGCTAACAGCCATAATGGCTGGGTGTGTGTTACTGCAGAAGAAACGCCGTTATTTGGTTGTGCCATAGTAATAATTTCCGTTAATGCAATCTCGGCATTTATCCGAGACTGAATGCAGGATGAGAATTAAGCCCACCCTGCCAAGTCCTACTTTACAAGTTCCGTTTAACAACGGAATGATAATTCTAAATCTTGCGCAACCAACCTTTACTAACAGCAAGTTCAAACATACCAATAATATCGCTTTCAATATCATCAGCATCAGGAAAAGTTGCTTTCAAGTCAGCTACAACATCACCTACTGTCGCTTTGCCGTCTAAACGTTTTAACACTTCACCGGCACCACCATGCAGTTTGACCATACCTTCAGGAAAAAGTATCACATAATTCTGCTGTGCTTCTTCCCATTGAAAACGGTGGTGATGCGCAAGCGTATAAACATCGGCATGCTCTATTTTATTGTCCATAAGTAATTCTTCTTAACTTACATCAATCACTGGTTGACGTGTGTAATCACGTCCTTCAACTTTAATATCTGTGCAACTCAGCATAATTGCATCTGCCATTGCCCACAACACATTCAATTTGAATTGCAAGATTTCCAATGCACGCTCTTGTAGCTCACGCGTTCTACCAAAATAATCTAAAGTAACAGCTAGACCTTGCTCTACATCACGACGCGCTTGTGTTAAGCGGTTCTTGAAGTATTGCATGCCTTCTGCATTAATCCAAGGATACATATCTGGCCATGAATCAATACGTTGCTGATGAATATGCGGCGCGAACAATTCAGTCAAGCTTGAGCACACAGACTCTTGCCATGGGCGTTGTTTAGCGAAATTAATATAGGCATCAACAGCAAACAAAGTGCCTGGCGCAACCAATTTAAGTGACATAATATCTTCACGGCTTAAGCCAACTGCAGCGCCTAAGTGGATCCATGCTTCAATGCCACCCTCGCCACCTTCAGCAATTTGACCACTACCATCATGGTCAAAAATACGTTGAATCCAGCCGCGACGGATTTCACGGTCTTGGCAATTAGACAAAATCGCAGCATCTTTCATAGGAATCGCGATTTGATAGTAATAACGGTTAGCAACCCATGATTGCATCTGCGCTTGCGTTAACTTGCCTTCATACATCAACACGTGGATCGGGTGGTAGATGTGATAACCCTTACCTTTTTCACGTAACTTCGCTTCAAACTCTTCACGAGACCAAGGTTTCAATTGTTCAGTCATAATTATTCGCTTTCCTCATAGTTACTTTTAGAATTTATTACAGAATGATATCCATACCGTCATAAGACACTTCAATCTTATGCTCGTTTAAAATAGCTCTCTCAGCAGAATCTTCCCTTAAAATCGGGTTAGTATTATTGATATGAATCAACACTTTTCTAACATCGCCAAATTTATCCAAATCTTCAATCATGCCATTAGCACCAGACTGTGGATTGTGTCCAATACTGCGCGCAGTTTTAGTCATCAGGCCTAAATCAATCATTTCAGTATCTGTCCAAAACGTGCCATCCACCATGATGCAATCAGCTTGATTCATTAACTCTGGCAAATGCGACTCTATCGACTCCAAACCTGGTGAATACCAGCATTTCTTGCCTGTACTAATTTCTTCAATCAACACACCAATCGTATCGCCAGCCTGTGGATTATTGCGGTGTGGAGAATATGGCGGTGCAGCGCTCTTAAGTGCAACTGTTGTAAATTTCAGGTTAGGTACATTAGGTATGGTGAAACTTGTTTTACCGTCAATTGGTACAGCATGATGATTAATGCCACAGTAATGCCCCAAAATATTCAGTGCCTGGTTGCCTGAGGTCAGGTCGCCATAGACCATATCAGTGCAATAAATTTCACGCTTAACAGTACCCTCACGCAACATATATAAACCAGTCGTGTGGTCAATTTGTGCATCAATCAACACAATTGCCTGAATACCTGTATCTCGTATTGCACGATTTGGCTGTAACGCAGGAAAGTCCTGAATCTGTTGCAACACATCTGGAGATGCATTAAATAAAACCCAATTTACACCATCACTGCTCACGCAAATTGACGACTGTGTACGCTTGGTCGCTTTAATTGTGCCATTACGCACGCCATTACAATTAAAACAATTGCAATTCCATTGAGGAAAACCACCACCTGCGCCAGCACCTAGTACATGTATATGCATGAAACTCTATAATCCTATAAAAATTAAATTACCTAAAAATACAATAAAAAAACGGTTTTCATATAAAAAAGGCTAGCCTTAATTACCCTAAAGACAGCTTTTTTATAAAAAAAGGCTGTCTTGCGGCAGCCTTTTTTTATAATTAAACGTATTCGCTAATTACTTGTTCATTACGTACATTGTAACTTCAAAGCCAAAACGCATTTCAGTAGCTGCTGGTTTAGTCCACATGATAAAGTCCTTTAATATAGTAATTAGTTAGCGCTACAACCAAGTTGTTATAACGTGAAATGAATTCTCCGCCAACAACCCACTAAAACCCAGTGCAATAATACCGAATTGCGCCTCATGATTTTCATTACGGAACGATGCAAAGTGCGTACAGGCATAATTCAATGATAATATCGCCCTTGTTCTTGCATTTGAAACAAAAGTATCCGTCTATGCTTGTACATAAATTTATATCTATTGAGGTTTAAATGGCTCGTCCTGAAAAAATTCGTCTAGGTGAGATTCTGGTTCAACAGGATTTAATTTCTGCGGATGACCTTACAAAGTCGTTAGAAGAACAAAAGCGTACAGGCCGCAAACTAGGCCGTATATTCGTCGATAGAGGTCATGTTACAGAAGCGCAAATTTCTGAAGCCATGGCGCGCCAACTACAAATCCCATTTATTGACTTACAGCAATTTAACACCAAGCCGGAAATTATCAATAAATTGCCTGAAGCTCAAGCGCGACGCTTTCGCTGTGCAGTGCTTGCAGACAAAGGTAGCGCCTATTTAGTAGGCATGGTAGACCCTACAGACTTATTTGCCTACGACGAGCTTGCTCGCATATTACGTAAAGATATTGAACTAGCTGTTATCCAAGAGGGTTCGCTTTTACAACTGATTGATCGCAGCTATCGCCGCACCGATGAAATTTCCAACTTAGCCTTAGAGTTAGGGCAAGACCTAGGCGAAACGGCTATTGACTTCGCCTCTATCAGCTCTGACAGCGGTGCAGAAGAAGCGCCAGTAGTTAAGTTGCTTCAAACAATTTTTGAAGACGCTGTGCAAGTTCGTGCTTCAGACATCCACATTGAACCTCAAGAAAACAAGCTACACATTCGCTTCCGCATTGATGGCGTGATGCATTTACAAACAGAAGCCAACTCCAAAATTGCATCTGCTTTAGTATTGAGACTTAAACTCACTTCAGGTTTAGATATTTCAGAAAAACGTCTACCACAGGATGGACGCTTTGCAGTTAAGGTCAAAAACCAACCTGTCGATGTACGTATTTCAACGATGCCAACACAATACGGCGAATCTGTCGTAATGCGTTTACTAATACAAAATTCCAGCGGTTTTGTATTGGAAAAACTCGGTATGCCAAGCGACATGCTAGAGCGCTTCCGAAAACTGATCCATCGGCCAAGCGGTATGGTGCTAGTGACAGGCCCAACGGGTAGCGGTAAAACCACCACGCTTTATGCGGCCTTGAACGAACTAAACTCTCTATCCAACAAAATCATCACGGTTGAAGACCCCGTTGAATACCGCTTACCGGGCATCAACCAAGTGCAAGTCAATGAAAAAATTGATTTAGACTTTTCACGCGTACTACGCTCAACCTTACGACAAGACCCTGACATTATTCTCGTCGGTGAAATGCGAGACCAAGAAACAGCACAAATCGGCCTAAGAGCAGCGATGACTGGTCATCTGGTGCTTTCAACACTACACACTAACGATGCTACAAGTACACTCATTAGAATGATAGACATGGGGGCGCCAAGATTTATGGTTGCCACCTCAATTCTAGCAGTTGTCGCACAGCGTTTGGTGCGTCTCGTATGCGAGGGCTGCGCTGAAACCTATACCCCAGAATCCTTTGAACAAGCATGGCTAAAACATGAGCTAGGCAACGAGGTAGACCAGCATCAATATGTGCACGGCAAAGGCTGCAGCCTGTGTAATGGCACAGGCTACCAAGGTCGCGTAGGGGTTTATGAACTACTCGAAATGAACAACGAATTGATTGACGCCGCCAGCCATCATGACCCTAACACTTTCATTAGAGCTGGTAGGCAACACATGGCAGGCAAAACTTTACGAAAAAGCGCCGTTGATTTGATTATCGCCAAACGCACAACCATTGCCGAAGCCATGCGCATCAGCAACCAGTTTGAGGACTAAAGCTCTTTAGCTAACTAACATGCCATTTTTTTCTTACAAAGGACGTGACAGCAAAGGTGCACTAGTTCAAGGAGTGCTTGAGGGCGCCGACAGTAGCGCACTCGCAAACCAGCTAGCCAGCCTCAACATCACCCCTATCGAGATCAACCCTCGGGCTACCCCAGCCGCCGAAAGTAACTTCTCGATTAACTTATTTGAAGAAAAAATAGAAACCATCGACATCATGCTGT
This sequence comes from Methylotenera sp., assembly GCA_027310735.1. Classification (GTDB taxonomy): domain Bacteria; phylum Pseudomonadota; class Gammaproteobacteria; order Burkholderiales; family Methylophilaceae; genus Methylotenera. Next base: position 11,117 of record DAIDAH010000032.1, read on the forward strand.
TCAGTCGGCAGATGTACACCCTGCTCAAAGCTGGCATTCCTATCATGAGTGCATTTAACGGCCTGCAAGCCTCAACGCAAAACAAAGCATTGGCAGCGGTTATCGGCAATTTACGTGAGAGCCTAGGCAGTGGTCGAGAGTTATCTGCGGCACTCAGCCTGCACCCTAAAGTGTTTACCAGTTTTTACATCAATATGGTGCGTGTAGGTGAAACCACCGGTATGCTGGAAACTGTATTCCTGCGCCTATTTGATCATCTTGAATTTGAGAAATTCATGCGCGATCAAATCAAGGCCGCCCTACGCTATCCATCTTTCGTCGTAGCGGCCATGGGCATTGCCATTGTGATCGTTAACTTATTCGTCATTCCAGCATTTGCCAAAGTTTTCCAAGGCTTTGGTGCTGAACTGCCATTAATGACTAGAATCTTATTGGGATTCTCACATTTCATGGAAGCTGCATGGCCGTACATGATTGCTGGCGGCATCGGTGCCGTATTCCTGTTTCGCTCTTACACATCGACAACTACAGGCAAATACAACTGGGACAAATTTAAACTAAACACCCCTATTGCTGGAAAAATTATTCACAAAGGCTCCATGGCACGCTTTGCCAGAAGCTTTGCTTTAGCCAGCAAAAGCGGCGTACCCATTACCAACGGATTAAACTTAGTTGCTCAAACAACAGATAACGACTACATAGCCAGAAAAATTGATCTCATGCGTGAAGGCGTAGAGCGTGGCGAAAGCATTCTACGCACAGCAACCAACAGCGGCGTATTTAACCCCGTTGTATTACAGATGATTGCCGTGGGTGAAGAAACTGGCGCGCTGGATGATTTGATGGAAGAGGTTGCAGATATGTATCAACGCGACGTTGAATATGAAATTAAAACCTTAGGTGCGCAAATTGAACCAATTTTAATCGTGTTTTTAGGTGTCATGGTGCTGATACTTGCGCTGGGTATTTTCCTGCCAATATGGGATCTAGGCAGAGTGGCTTTACACAAAGGTTAAAACTAATAAACAAACACTAATCATGTCAAATACGCACTTACCAACACAATTGAAAATCAAACACAGCTCGCGCGGCTTTACTTTGATAGAACTCATTGTCGTGGTGAGCGTAGTTGCAATTTTAGCTACTGCTGCGCTGGATAAACTATTCTGGTATCAAGGACAAGCTGAAAAGGCAAGCATGGAATATACAGCCAGCATGATTAAAAGCGGCTTATGGATGAGTGCCGCCAGCCTGATGATGGCAAACCGCGGGACTGAAATACCGGCACTTGCGCAACAGAACCCGATTAATCTTTTAGCGCAAAAACCAGAAAATTATTTGGGCGAACTGGATAGCAACAATACAACCTTACTTAAAGGCGGCAACTGGTTTTATGATCCGTCCAAACATCAAGTCGGCTATGTCATTAATCAGCGCCGCGACTTTACGCCAGCGATTACTGACGACTATACGGTAAGATATGGTATGAAAGTGCTGTATAGTGAAATAGAATTAGCCTCAGGCAAAAAGGCGCCTTATATAACAGGCGTTACACTGGTGCCACTGACTAAGTACGTTTGGCAGTAAGCATCGCTATCACGAAGAAAACAATTTCAGTTCTAGGTAGCAAGCAAGATTGCAATAAGGATTAATCTAGGTTGATTTAAGTCAACACTTAACTCAACCATATATTTTAAAGTTCGTTTCGAGTAGTATTGGGATAGAAGGAGCAATAACAATGAAAAAGCATCAATCTGGTTTTACATTAATTGAATTAGTCGTCGTCATTATCATTCTCGGCATTTTAGCTGCTACGGCTTTACCACGTTTTACCGACATGCAGGTACGAGCTCGCATCGCTAAGCTCAACGGCGCAATTGGTTCGGTGCGCGGAGCTGCTGCCTTAGCTCACGCGCAGTGCTTAGCCCAAGCGACCCCATGCTCAACCAATGTTGCAGCACAATTCATTAACATGGAAGGTGTTGCCAATGTATCCGTAGTTAACCAATACCCAACAGCCAATGCTAATGGCATCATAACAGCCGCAGGCATTAGTACCGTTAGTCCAGCAGACTACATCGTAACTACTGGTGGTGCAGCGGCTGGCGATGCAATCACCATTTCAGTACCAGGTGCAACTGCTGGTACTTGCCAATTTACCTACACATCTGCGACTTGGGATACGACAAACTCTGTAGTTGTAGCGCCAGCCGTAGCAAGCACTAACGCCACATCCATTTGTAACTAATTGCTTTTGAATTACCTTAAATTAACTAGGAGACTGTAATGCGTAATACTCAACAAGGTTTTACCCTGATTGAACTGGTAGTAGTAATTGTGATACTTGGCATTTTGGCGGCAACAGCATTGCCAAAGTTTGTAGATATTTCAGATGATGCTGATAAAGCTGCCATCAGCGGGGTTGCTGGTGGATTAGGTTCAGCATCAGCAATCAATTATGGTGGTTGTGCAATTACAAACAATACAGTAACCGCTAACAAATGTGTAAAAGTAAGTAAATGTTCAGATGCAGGAACACTGTTGCTCCCGACTCTCACTCTCGGAACTGCCGCATCGACCACTGCATATTATCTAGCTGCGGATACTGCAGCTACAACAAATGGCACCCCTGTTACATGTACAATTCAAAAAGATAAAGGCACCACCTCACCTAAATACACAGCTAGTTTTTCTGTAATCGGTGCAGGTAACTAAATTAAGTGCAGCCTCTTTGTATCTTATGAAATTGACGCTACATCCGTTAAAAACGAATGTAAATGCTTTGACCAATCGTGCTATGTAATAAGTTACCTGTCACGATTGGCCAATGCTCCTACAGCATCACCATGCTGCATCCATTTGTTCAATAACAACTAAAATATGCGCATTGAGAAATCAGACACACTCAACCATTTTTTGCTAACCCCGTTTAATCGGGGTTTAGTCTTATTTCTCATACTAACAACCGCACTCTTTCTGCTTTCGTCAAATCAGGCGCAAGCTGCAATAACTTATATTAGTTCCACATCAAACCCAGCCGATGGCAACAGTCTTGGCGCATCTACTGTTGCAGTAACACCCGTTGGAGGCGCTACAGCAGGCGACCTTATCATTCTGGTCGCAAATTCACGAGACACTTCCGCAACATTGGCTATTTCCCAAACAGGCGGACAAACTTGGACTGCAGAAGATGCTGCCAGCATTACAAATGTCACTCGGCGAATATTCTGGACGCGCTTTAACGGTACTTGGTCAGCAAATCCAAGTGTGTCATTTTCTGGCAACCAGACCGCCACAACAGTTTCCATGCATGTATTCCGACCGACATCAAGTGCAAACATGTGGGCAATTGATGTTGCACAGAACAACGGCACTTTTACAAACGCCTCTTCGAATGTCACTATTGCTGGTATCACAACACAGGCCAATGGTGCACTAGTGTTTGCCAACTGGGCATCTTCTGATAATAATCAATGGTCCGTGCAAACCAGCGGCTGGTCTAATGCTGGTTCAGGTCAGTACGCAAACAGAGACGGCAACGATTCGTCACAAGCTTCACTCTATAAAATCATGCCTACTGCTGGCACAACAGGCAATGTAACTAATGCGATGACCAGCGCCGGAACAGATGCTGGTGTTACCTCTATCCTTGCCTTTAAAGAAATTTCGCCTTCCACTCTTTCCATAGCCAATACTTCAGTTGCTGAAGGAAACTCAGGCATAACAAACCTAGACTTTACCGTTTCACTCAGCGCAGCTACTAGCAGTGCCGTCACAGCGTCCTATGTCACAAATAGTGGTACTGCTACTGGTGGTGCCTCTTGCAGTGGCAGTACAGATTACATTACAAACAGCGGCACTGTCACAATACCGGCAGGCTCAACCACCGCAACCATTACAGTGAGTGTTTGCGGCGATACCACCATTGAAAGCAACGAAACGTTAACCGTACAACTTTCATCTGTAACAAATGCGACGCTGGGCACTTCAACTGCAACAGGCACCATTAATAATGATGATGTCGCAGGTGTAGCCTCATGCAATTCCGGTGCTATCTCTGGCGTTATCAATACATACTACCCGGGCACTGCCAGTGCTTCTGCGGGAACGACCAGCATCAGTGTTGGTAGCTCATCAGGCGCTTCAACAGGCCTAGCCGCTGGAGATTTGGTTCTAATCATGCAAATGCAGGATGCTGCAATTGATACGAGCAACACATCCAGCTATGGCACGACTAGCAGCATTAATGCGGGTAAATATGAATATGCAAAAGTTACCGCTTTTTCAGGCTCAACCTTAACCCTTGCAACGGCTCTTGTTAACAGTTACACCCACCTAGCCGGCAGCGACTCCGTTGCACAAAAATCTTTTCAGGTAATCCGCGTGCCAGTCTATTCTTCAGCCACATTAAACGCTGGGATCACTGCTAAAGATTGGGATGGTAGCAGTGGCGGCGTACTGGTTTTTGATGTCGTTGGTGTTTTAACACTGAATAGTCAAACTATTGATGTCTCAGGCAAAGGGTTCCGTGGAGGCGGTGGTCACAACTCAACCTCAGGTAGCGGTTCAAGCTCAGACTATCGCACTCCAGCTAAAACCAATGGTGCAAATGGCGCAAAAGGAGAAGGTATCGCCGGCACACCCTACCGTATATTTGATGGCTCTACGACAGTCAACGGTACGGTAGAAGGCTATCCAAACGGCTCAAATGCCAGAGGTGCGCCTGCTACTGGCGGCGGCGGCGGCACTGACGGCAACCCAACATCAAATGACCAAAACAGCGGTGGTGGTGGTGGTGGCAATGCTGGCGTTGGCGGCCAAGGTGGCATTGGCTGGTGTGGTG
>DAIDAH010000330.1 GCA_027310735.1 Methylotenera sp.
GCCCAGCAATCCGTATTCCAATGCCTCACAAAAACTCGATTTTCCAGTGCCGTTGGGTCCATAAATCAGTACCAATGAACTTGCAAGGTCGAAATCTTCTGGTTTAGAAAAACCGCGAAAGGGACCGACATGAAGGCTTTTTAACTGACATATCGGGTTGACGGAAGCTGCTGCTTGCACAAGCATCGGTTGAATATCTGCATTAATGGTTTCCCAATTAGCTTGCGATAACTCGACCAACTTCCTAACTCGCTGACCTTGTGCCGTAGTGAGAGGTAGCAAATCATCAAAATGCTGTAACACAAGATTTGCTACTTTGCGTAACTCTTGTGAATGAGCGTTTGCGAGCGTCTGTAAAAAACGGCGATACTCAGCTAGAATCATCGTTCAGACTCCGAGGTTAAAGTTATTCTTAATTTAAGTAATTGACTAGTATTCTAGCAGTAACTTTTTATAGCATGGCATTTAGCTGTTAACAAGCATTATTAAGATGCATCAAAATTTACAGATAAATACCTCTTGGATTAAAGGCTGACAACCGCGCAAGCTTCACCAAGATCAGCCGCGCTAATGTCCGCTATGGACGGCATCAACCGTAAAATGGGCAAGGAATCAATCAAACTTGCCAGCGAAGGTTTTAAACGTCCTTGGAAAATGAAGCAAGGCAATAAAAGCCCTAGCTATACGACTAAGTGGAGTGAGGTGCTCTCCACTTTTTAATCCTAAGGTAAAATATAATAATGAAAACATCAAATGAAGAGCATAGTGAAGAAAGTTTTTCTATAGACTTAATTCCATCATTAAGAGAATCGTTACCTGTATCTCAACAAAATATTCTAGACAATGTATGGGAACAATATCTTTTCTTTAACAAAGATTACCCAATACGAGGGCTCCCCAAGCTAATTGGAAAACAAAAAATATCGGATGCACTGAAAGGAATTGATAAGGTTTATATTAATGAAGTCGAGAGTTCGAGTAATCGAGTTTTGAAACTGAATGTTCTCGGCGCGTTACTTTCAGTAAAAGGCTTAAACCTTGCAAACTTGTTGTTACGGTTATTGGATTTTATTAGAGAAGAATATATAAAAGACCCTCTGTTAAGCAATATTACAAGTGCAACTTTACAAGAACAACTGAAGCTGACTGAAACTCAAGTGATAGCTTTATTCAAGCTTATAAGTTTATATGGATTATACAATGTAGCATTCAGTCTGAGTGGATGGTCATCTCCCAAAGACTGGTCTATTAATATTTCGGATGAGATTATCGAGTTTTGGAATTTTAGTGACTCAAAAGTTTATTTAAGTACACGACTTACGGAATTTCATACCCTACTAATATCACAACTAAATAATCCTGCAAAAGCAACAGTAATGGACTATTTTGAAAGTTCCGATGCCAATGAAAATATAAATAATGTAAGTATGAAGGAGCAGACTTTCATTAGTCACACTCGAGTACAAGCTCTAAAGGAACTCAAAAACACTTCATATGATTGCACTCGATTAGTATGCCTTTGCACAGAAATAAATGATTGCGCATCAAGAAATAACATCTATGCTGTTGCTGTACTGACGCGTACGATAATCGATCACATTCCTCCAATTTTTGGATTTAAGAGCTTTGCTGAGGTGGCATCAAATTACGGTGGAGGTGGAAAGTCATTTAGATTATCTTCAGATCATTTAAATAAACAAATGAGATTTGTAGCGGACAAATTTTTACATATGCAAATTAGAGACAAAGAAGTGATGCCTGACATGCATGAAGTCAATTTTTCACGAGAGCTTGAAACTATATTAGCTGAAGTTTGCAGACTGTTGAAGAGTTAGTTATTGACTGATCAAGGCACTTATCCTTAATAGTTGTCAGCTCCCATTAGAATCACTGGTTAGTTAGAATAATTGTGCTGGTCATCCATGATGAGAATCTATGGTCAGTTGATATGAGAATATGCAAATTGTCCAGAGCAACCATTTTTAAGTCCGGCGTCTCCTCAGCTATAACTCGGACTAACTAAATCCAGCCGCATATCTGATATCCAATCCGTCATAAGATGCTATTGCCCTCATC
>DAIDAH010000331.1 GCA_027310735.1 Methylotenera sp.
TCTGGGGCGCTAATATTGTGAATCAGTTGTCCAAGGACCTTAAGCATGAGTTTCCTTCCATGAGTGGATTCTCGCCACGGAATCTGAATTACATGCTTGCCTTTGCCAGCGCATGGCCAGATAAGTCAATTTTGCAACAGGCCGTTGCAAAATTACCATGGGGTCAAATATCACCTTAATTGAGAGCCTTAAGTTGCCAGAAGAGCGTCTCTGGTATGCTGCTGAAGCAGTTCAAAATGGCTGGAGTCGTAACGTCCTAGCTGCTCAGATTGACACTCAGCTACACCTGCGCAAAGGCGCTGCTGTTACTAATTTCAAGACCACATTGCCCGCACAGGCCTTTAATTTACTTTTATTTTAAAATTTTCAATTTATTTAAAATAAGAATAATTATTTCATCCCTTATTTTAAAATTGTATTAAATACGCTTTTAACTGTGCGTTGCAGCAATTGCCAATGAATTACCCGTACAGAGTTAATCAATCATACAATACGAATTATCTATACGCTGTATTAAAGGCGCCGTCAATCATTAAATGCGATTCTACATACAAATTACATTTTAACAAAACCTGTGGGAACAATCACGAAATACGAATACCCAAAAATGGTTAAGGTTCCATCAAAAATTTATGCAAGTATTAAATACAAAGCAAAGTCTGGTTGGGTTTGTTCCCCAGTAGACTTTCTGGATGTTGGAAGTCGCGCAGCTGTAAATCAAGCACTTTCCAGAATGGTTAAAGATGGCTTGATACGACGTGTTGCTAGAGGTCTCTACGATGTTCCTCAATTTAATGTGATGCTTAATCGCTCTTCACCTCCGAGGCACGATCAGGTCGTTATGGCTATTGCTAGGCGTGATGGCATTAAGATTCTCACAGACAATATTGTTCATGCTAATGGCCTTGGGCTTACTAATGCTGTTCCTGCAAAACTTACTTATCTAACTGACGGGCCATCAAAGACAGTTAGTATTGGCGGGTTTGATATTCGCATGAAGCATGTTGCGCCATCATTCATGAATAATGCTACGAGTAAATCAGGACCGTTGTTTCAGGCGCTGACTTGGCTTGGAAAAGATGTAGCTAAAACATCAATAGATTTGCCTTTAATTATTAAATCTAAAGTGCGTGATGATGTTTTAGTTGATATTCAAAAAAGAGCAGGTAGTTTTCCTGCATGGATGCAGTCGGTGATTAATAAGGTGTTATCAATCTAGATCACGGACTAGTTGAAACACGCAATGGCTCACTGCATTCACTTGGAACACCCAGGATTGGCGAACCATCTCAACAGCAACTGAAGCTACTCTGTATTGCAATGCATAAGCTTGGTCTTGGGTCGTTTCTTGGCGTTCCGATTCCAATGAAAAATGGAACGTATTTTAGTGTTCGTGCTTAGAGCGCGTTATACATGTCATATAACAAAGCAATTGCCGTTGTTTGACCTATGAGTATTCTCATACTAACTGACCAGTCATTCTCATTCGAGCTGCCCGCTTCAGAAATACGCCAAAACCATACAATCTAAATTGAATTTACTTAGTGGCAGAGCATGCCAACAAAGCCTTTAAACGAATGCGCTCGGCGGAACGTGAAATCGTTCTGACAGTGCTTTTATTTGCCGAACATTCAGGTCACGTTTTCCGCTCATAACTTCTGATACAACACCTTGGGTTCCGATTTCTGGAAGACTGGATTGCGTTAAATGGTTTTGATCCATAAGAAATCGTAGCATAGCCAATGGCGAGATGTTCTGCACTGGATAATGAACGTCATCGTATTCACTGATCAGCGCACCAAGCGTGTGAGCGAGATCAGCGAGCACGTGTTCTTCATTAGCAGCTCCAGCATCAAGTAATTGATTTAATGCCTCAACGGCTTTGTCGTAGTCATACTCGGTGCGAATGGTGTGCAAAGGGATAACTGAGGATAATGCCTGAAAGTGAGAAGTAATATCTGCAACCACTGAGCGATCCATTAAGGCTTCCATTTGTCGTACTCCTTATGAGTGAATGTATGCCGGACTTGATCGGCATAGGGGGCGGCAGTTA
>DAIDAH010000332.1 GCA_027310735.1 Methylotenera sp.
GCTCTATGGTAGGCGGCGATGGCGCATGTCTGGGTTGCGGCGAGAAAACAGCGATTCACTTATTTACCTCTACCGTATCGGCCTTGATGCAACCACGCGTCAAAACGCATCTGGGAAAAGTGAACGACCTGATTTCACAGCTAGAAAAACACATCCGCATGAAAGTAACTGAATCAGTAGATTTTTCTGATACTGAAGGCTTAATGCGCGCCATGCAATCTTCATCTGGCGACATTACCTTGGCTACGCTGTCTGCCAACCTGACTGAAGGCAAGGCTACACAACCGCTAGACCCAGATTGGTTACGCCGCGTATCGCAATTACTTGAGCAGTTACGCCACTTGCGTCAATGCTATACCGCTGGCGCACAAGGCAAGCCTAGGTCTGACATGGCGGTGGTGAACTCCACTGGCTGTACTTCGGTATGGGCATCGACATTCCCGTTCAATCCGTATCCATTCCCATGGACAACGAATCTATTCCAAGACTCACCATCAGTAGCCATGGGTGTATTCGAAGGACACATGGTAAAAATGGCGGATGGCTTCAAGGCGGTGCGTGCGGCTGAGCTTGAACTTGCAGGGCTATATAATCCTGCGGAGCATGACCGATTCCTCACCCATTTCGACTGGCGTCAGTTTAATGATGAAGAATGGCTGCTATGCCCGCCGATTGTGGCGATTGGCGGTGATGGTGCAATGTACGACATTGGCTTCCAGAATCTATCCAGAATGATGATGTCCGGCACGCCAATCAAGGTGCTGGTGGTGGATACGCAAGTGTATTCCAACACTGGCGGTCAAGCGTGTACCTCGGGATTTATCGGTCAAGTGGCAGATATGTCGCCATTCGGAAAAACCACACAAGGTAAGCAGGAAATCCGCAAGGAAATGTCCTTGATCGGCCTCGCACACCGCTCTACGTTTGTATTGCAAAGCGCTATTTCCAATGTGACACATCTGCTGGAAGGCTATATAGACGGCCTCAACAGCCGCCGCCCAGCGGTATTCAACGTGTATGCCGTATGCCCTCCAGAACATGGTGTGGCTGATGACTTGGCGGTTGCACAATCCAAACTGGCGGTAGAGTCACGCGCTTATCCGCTGTTCCGCTACGACCCTGACTTAGGCGCATCCTATGCAGAAAGCGCCAGCATGGAAGGCAACCCGGCGCTGGATCAGGATTGGCCAACTTATACACTGACGTACAAAGATGAAAACGGTGCGGAAGCCAAACTCACGCTACCGATGACCTTTGCTGACTTTGCCGTGACTGAAGGCCGCTTTGCCAAGCACTTCAAGAAAGCACCGCCAGAAACATGGAATGAAGACATGGTGCAATTAGCCGACTTTATTACCTTGTCTGCAGACGAACGCGAAGGCAAGTTCCCCTACATCTGGGGTGTGGACGCCAAGCAACGTTTGATTCGCCTGCTGGTTACGCAAGATGTGGTGCATTCATGTGAAGAACGCTTGAGCTTCTGGCATCAGTTGAAGAGCTTGTGTGGTCTGGACAGACCTACGGTGAATGCAGAAGAGATTGCCAACAAGGCGCGTAATGAGCTTATCCAAAAACTCAGTGCGAGTTTAGCGAGTTTCGGTGGCGGAGCGATCAATGACAGTACCATTAATGACAGTCATATAAACAACTCTCTGCCACTAGCGGCTGCACCAGCGATGTCTGTTGACGGTTATGAGGCAGCATGGATAGACACGCCAGAATGTACGGCTTGTGATGAGTGTATCAACATCAATCCAAAGATGTTCGCTTATAACGACCAGAAAAAAGTCATCATCATTAACCCTCAAGGTGGCAAGTTTGCCGATGTAGTCAAGGCCGCAGAAAAATGTACTGCGAGCTGCATACACCCCGGCACACCTTGGAATCAGAGCGAGGCAGGACTAGATAAGTTAGTCGCAAGAGCAGCGAAGTTTCATTAGGAGACCGCGATGAAGATACTCGACTTTTTTCGCAAGCCTAGCTTTGCGCGCGGCATTCATCCGCTGCAACACAAGGAAACCGCGCAAACGGCAATACGTCGCATGC
>DAIDAH010000333.1 GCA_027310735.1 Methylotenera sp.
CTCTCGTATACTCTCTGCTAGAGCAGCAGCAGACTTTTGTACACTCTCTTCTGCTAGATGCCCCTCTTGCTTAATCAGAATTTGATTGGAGTTTACAAACATGGTGTTATCTGCATATATATTTGTCACCAGACCTGGCACCAACGCATGCACTGGGATAATATTGCCCATGACATAAGCATCATTACAGCTAATTTCTGTACGTAAAAATGAGTACCAATATGATATTGCTGAGACCATACCAAAAATTAAAAAGACAAATACCAGACGTAATTTTCTATATTTTGTTCTAGTTTTTATGATCATTCACTTTCTCCTGTAACTCGCCATCTATAGACGATGCCATATCAGTGATCGCATAAAACCACATCAATTGCGATTGCATATATTCAATATAAGCCTTTTTTTCAGCGACTTGGGCTTCAAGAAAGGGGATTTGATCACTTAAGCCATTTGCATGTTCTGCTTTTGCAACTTTCAAAAAATTTGTTCTCTCATGAAAAGCAATTGCTTTATAAGCAAGCATACTTTTCATCTTATCCATATTAGCTAAATTAGTTGCAACCTCTTTGGCTGCTAAAAGAACGGTTTGGTTATACGCATATATCAGAGCATCATGATTTGCAACTGATGCATCAAATCGTCCTTGTAGCTCTTTATGGTCAAAAATTGGTAAACTTACTACTGGCCCTGCCGCATAGGCAACGCTATCGTATTGGAATAATTTGGACAAACCGATACTATTAAAACCTAGTAAGGCACGCAAATTGACATTCGGATAATAAGCTTTCTGTGCAACTTGTTCTAAATGAAATGCTTCGCGAACCCTCCATAAACTTTCCTGTATGTCTGGTCTCTTGGAAATGAATTCTAGATTAAGTTCTTTAGGAAGCGGCAATTGATCTGGAATTACCTCAAACTCATTAGAAATCAAGATATCAGCATCTGGGCCTTTTCCAAGTAATGCTGCAAGAGCATAATATAATGCACGCTCCTGCTGAGTCGCAAATGATAACGCTGCTGAACTTTCCGAAATATTGATCTCTCCAGGTATTAGATACGATGCAGGTCGAAGACCTACATCGTAGGCTACTTGCTTAACCCGATTAATTTTCGACGTTAGCTTAATCACCTGCTGCTGAGCCATGACAATCTGATAAGATACTTTCAATGCCAAATAGGTCTTGATGACAGACTGACGTAAATTAATTTCACTTTTCTCTAACCTCGCGCGAACGACTCTAAGGTTAGCCTGATTACTGGCAACTAATTCATGATCAGAACCCCATAAATCAGGGTGATAGCTGATATCTAGAGGATTAAGGATCGCTAAATTATAAGTATCACCGTTATAGATAGCGTGATCAGAATTACTAGAATAATGCTGATGACTCAGACTAGAGCCACTATAAACACTCGGATACTGAGTTGCAGTAACACTAGTTACTTCAGCTTGTGCAACTCGTATTCGGCTTACTGCTTCTGCAATTCCAGGATTATTATTATAGGCATCCTTAAGTAAGGCATTAAGTTGGCTATCCTGAAAAATGGACCACCAATGCCTCATACTCGTCCACGCTTCATCCTCTGAGACTGCATGATTGTCTTTAATTAAAGTATTTGGAATATTCACAGCACCAATTTTCGCTGCACCTTGTTGAAGGGCTGGAGCGCAGCCGAATAAGCTTATAAGAACCGTGATGATAAATAAGCCTTGATAGCGCCTCATGGCTCTTCTCCGATGCTCTCAACCATACTGTCAAGCACAATTTTCTTATGAATAATATGTTTAGGACTAGCTATCCAGATGGCCACGCCTAGAGCACCAAAAATAAGTGCTAGGGTATAAAACATCGCATTTATTGTAAGAAGACCGCTTTGTTTAATAATCTTCAAATGTATTAATTGCTGTCCCGCAACGGCAGAGAAATTCGAATAGTTTAGAAATCCAGTTAGAAAGTCATGATCAAGGTCAATGGGAGCTGAAAGATAACTACGGACATGGCTTATATAATGGTCCCAGCAAAGATCTGATATAGTAAT
>DAIDAH010000334.1 GCA_027310735.1 Methylotenera sp.
TATACAAACAAGGCAATGGCAATCGTCAGCGCTAAAGGTGCGAACATCTTTCCCTCCATGCCTTGAAGCGTCATCAGTGGCAAGAACACCAAAATAATAATGCCTACACCGAACAGTACTGGCGTACCAACTTCAGCCGCAGCTTCAAGCACGACCCGCACTTTACTTTCACCATGACGATGCCCCAATTGATGGAAAGTGTTTTCTACCACCACAACTGAACCATCCACCATTAGACCTATCGCAATAGCCAAACCGCCGAGTGACATGAGATTGGCAGAAATGCCGTAATAATTCATCGCCATAAAGGTGATAAGCGGTGTCAGTATTAAAGTGCCGACTACAATCAAACTGGAACGCACATCACCCAAAAACAAGAACAAGATAATAATGACCAGCATAATGCCTTCTATCAGCACCTTAACCACAGTATGCAAGGCGGCATCCACCAACTCACTGCGGTCGTAAAATGGCGTGATCTGTAATCCACCGGGCAGCATGCCTTTTGCATTCACTTCTGCCACACGCTCTTTAATGCGGCTGACAACCTCCTTGGCATTACCAGCACGCATCATCATGACGATGCCACCGACAGCCTCAGTATCCCCATTTTTAATTAAAGCCCCAACACGTACTTCGTGACCTATTTTCACTTCGGCTACATCGCGCATATAAACAGGTACACCGTTCTGCTCTTTCAGCACAATACTGCGAATGTCATCCAGATTTTGAATCAGACCGACGCCTCGTATCAGATACTGCTCAGCATAATGAGGTAATATCCCGCCCCCACTATTCGCATTATTCCGCGCCAGCGCAGTGTAGATGTCTTGCAACTTAAGACCATAATGATTCATGCGATCTGGATTCACCAAGGCTTGATATTGCTTAACATAGCCACCTTGAGAGTTGATTTCGGCCACCCCTGGAACGCCACGCAACAATGGCCTTACTACCCAGTCTTGCACTGCACGGCGTTCGGTTAACTCCTCTTGGCTAAGCGCAGTCTTGCCATCTGTTGCCTTGTCCAAAGTATATTGATAAACCTCGCCAAGCCCTGTAGATACCGGGCCTAGAATTGGTGTTACGCCTACTGGCATACGATCCATCACTTCCATCAAACGCTCCATCACCAACTGGCGCGCAAAATAGACATCTGTATCCTCAGTAAATACCAAGGTAATCAGCGAAAGTCCATTTTTATTGAGCGAGCGCATCTCCTCCAATCCGGGAAGGCCCGTCATAGAGATTTCCAGCGGCACGGTAATGAACCGCTCAACCTCTTCCGGCGAACGACCATTGGCCTGTGTCGCAATCAACACCTGCACATTGGTTACATCAGGAAAGGCATCTACAGAAAGTTTTTTAACGGCAAAAATACCTGCTACTAGCAAACTTAAAGCAAAAACTATAACTATCAGGCGCTGCTTAAGCGCAGAACGTATCAAGGACTCGATCATAATTATTCCAGTTCCTTGCGCTTACGCTCATTGTTGAGGTGAAAAGCACCCTCTCCGACGACAATCTCACCGGTATCTATACCGCGATTTACAGCGACCATACCATCGTATTCAACACCTAAAACCACCTCTTTTAAACGATATTTATTAGGAGCGATCTGAACAAAAACATGATCCTTATCATTTTCACGTACGATAGCTTGTAAAGGAACAGCCAAGTATGGCTGGGGTTTTGACTGCACTAACATGGAAATCAGCATATCCGGTTTGATATTGCCGCTTACATTTTCAATATCGGTACGTACTGTCACAGTTCGGGTTTCTGGATTCACAACATCACCGACATAGATTAACTTTCCGGTCATCTGTTTTCCGCCCAGCGCAGGAATTTCTATCTTGACGTCTTCACCTTGTTGTATCAATTCAATTTGCTGTTCTGGCACCTCAGCTACAGCCCATACATGTGATAGGTCTGCGACAATAAACAACTCCTCTGCAGGCTGAACCACTTGCCCTAGATTCACTTTACGACTAATGACGGTGCCATTTAATCG
>DAIDAH010000335.1 GCA_027310735.1 Methylotenera sp.
CCCAGATGATATGTCGCCTGAAGTTTGGGAAAAGGTAAAAAACCACCCCTGCTACTCTGAAGAAGCGCATCACCACTACGCTCGCATGCATGTGGCCGTGGCCCCTGCTTGTAATATTCAATGTAATTACTGTAACCGTAAGTACGACTGCTCGAATGAATCCCGTCCTGGTGTGGTGTCACAAAAGCTGACCCCAGATCAGGCTGTGAAAAAAGTCATTGCCGTAGCCAGTGAAATTCCGCAAATGACCGTGCTTGGTATTGCTGGCCCAGGTGATGCGCTCGCCAGCCCGCAAAAGACCTTTGAAACATTCCGCCAGTTGCAGGAGCAAGCGCCAGACATCAAGTTATGCCTATCGACCAATGGCCTGATGTTGCCTGACTTTGTAGATGAAATCTGCAAGTACAACATTGACCACGTCACCATCACCATCAACATGATAGACGCGGAAGTCGGCGAAAAAATCTACCCATGGATTTTCTACAACCATAAACGTTATTACGGCCGTGAAGCAGCGCAGATTCTGACAGAACGTCAAATGCTGGGCTTGGAAATGCTCACTGCACGCGGCGTACTGACCAAGATTAACTCAGTGTTAATCCCTGGTGTGAATGACAAGCATCTGTATGAAGTGAATCGTGCCGTTAAATCGCGCGGTGCTTTCCTGCACAACATCATGCCTCTTATTTCTGAAGCTGAACATGGCACGGTATACGGCCTCACTGGTCAGCGCGGACCATCTGCACAAGAACTTAAAGAAGTCCAAGACGCCTGTATGGGCGGTGCTAACCTGATGCGTCACTGCCGCCAATGTCGTGCTGATGCGGTTGGCTTGCTCGGTGAAGACCGTAGCGACGAATTTACGCTCGATCAGATTGAACAGATGGATGTGGTATACGACTTGGAAAAACGTCGTGCTTATCAAGAAAATGTTGAAGCCGAACGTCAGGCACAACAAAACGCCAAGCACGCGGCACTGGCAACAGTGACCACTAGCGCAGAAGACAACATGAAAGTGTTAGTTGCTGTAGCTACGACTGGCGGCGGCAAGGTCAACGAGCATTTTGGTCATGCGACTGAATTCCAGATTCACGAAATCACCACCACCTCAACCACATTCGTTGGTCACCGCCGTGTGGATCTTTATTGCCAAGGCGGCTTTGGTGAGGATGAACAACTGCCATCCATCGTCAATGCCATCAACGACTGTCATGCAGTGTTAGTGGCAAAAATAGGGGCTTGCACACGCGATGAACTCTTGGCGGCTGGCATTGAGCCAGTGGATGCTTATGCCCATGAGTTTATTGAAAAAGCAGCGCTGACTTGGTTTGCAGATTACCGCGCTCGTGTTGCAAAAGGCGAAATTGTTCACAAAGAACGTGGTGACGCGGCTATTCGACAAGGCGCTTTCATGGCGGCTTAACCGAGCAATCATTACTTAGCTTCAAGACTTAATTAGTTTCAAGACTTAAATTTAATAGGAGAAATAACATGGCATACAAAATCGTAGGTTCCCAATGTACAGGTTGCTCAGCATGTGAGCCTGAGTGTCCAAACGTCGCTATTTATGAAAAAAATGGCGTATTTATGATCAAGCCAGAAAAATGTACCGAGTGCCTTGGTCACTTTGACGAAGCACAATGCGTAGCCGCATGCCCTGTGGACAATACTTGCATTATTGACACGGCCTATCCACGTTATCAAGCAGCTTAAGGAATAAAAATGGCGCTCTCAATCACCCCAAAGGCTGAAAAATTCATCGGCCGCATGCTGCGCTTTAATGGCGGCACCCCTGCACATGGCTTTAGATTAGTGGTTAGCCCAGGCGGCTGCTCAGGCCTAAGCTCTGAATTCACCGTAGAGGCTGCGCCATTTGCAGGCGATGCAATCGTAGAAGCCAATGGCTTAAAACTCTTTCTACCTGCTGAATCACGCATTCTGCTAGAAGGCGCAACCATAGACTTCAAAGATACTCCGATGGAATCTGGCTTAACCTTCATTA
>DAIDAH010000336.1 GCA_027310735.1 Methylotenera sp.
GCTATGCATCGTCAAAACGACAGTGCGTAGCTAATATACGGCATGCTGTAAGTTGGGCAGTGCTCAAAATACTGGTCGTTGCATCCGCAATTTAATGAGAATAAGATCATGATTTACATGTATTTTATGGCTACTTTTGTTTTCTTGCCTGCGGTCAAGGTTTTGGTGTTTGAAGCAGAGTAATCAGCGATAAACAGGGTGCAGTAGGCTTGGTTTTTCATGTTACTATCAGCTCAATCGAGGCTGGTTAATGACTAAAAATGTGTTGCTGGCCGGACGAAAATATACTGAAATTTATGGTGAATATAGATATATGTCGTGACGGTTCTGAATAGTCTGGCGCAGCCTGCTTACTATGAAAAACGGATATAGCGCACAGTGATATTAATGACCAGCCAAGTAACTAGTTGCTGTCTTTTTGCAACCTCTGGTGGTTGCTGAGCGCGTAGGGTGCTTTAGTCAATAATTGTGCTAAATGGTACTAGGATTGGTGATGAGGAAAGGTCGATATCGCTGACAATATGCTGAACAGCTACTGCTGCTGAGAGTCGCCACCACTTAGCTTGAAAAGAAAGGGTGGCGGATTAATTGAGCTATTAAGTGCTACAGGTTTATGATGCGCATCTGCCGCCGCTACAGCAGCTTTCCAATGGTTTTATTTCCTCAGCTGGTTTAGTCGTTCCTGCCCAACTGGCTAGTTCAAAGCGATTTGGATAACGACCAGCCAAAAAGATCTCCCCATCAACCAGAATCAGCGGCAGCATTTCCTCGCCGCAGCGTTGTAGAAAGTCTTTAACGATCTGGTTGCTTGTAAAAGCCAGTGGCTGTTGCTCAAAATTAAAACGCTCAAGCTGAGCACCGTTCTGTGTTGCCCAATCAACATCTTTAGCAAAGTCGACTAACTGTTGATCTACATCTCCACTACAACCGCAGCCACCGCTATTGCAGCGCACAACGGTGTTTTCAAATACCTGCATTGATTTCATAATAATTGCTCCTTGAAAAGTGATTTTAGTCATGGTCTAAATTGGGGTATTTATTTCTGGTCAGCCACCGGTGTGCGACATAAAACGTATCACGGCTGGCGTGACGCGTTTTAAATCAAAATCGTGGCCTTTAGGCTTGTGTTGTATGCTATTGATGATGGCCTCAATAATCGGCCTGTCATCATGAGGAAACGCTTTTAGTAGTGGCATCAGCTCTACTTTGTTTTCTTGCCCCAAGCATGGGAACAGCTCGCCCTTGCAAGAGATACGCACGCGATTGCAGGATTCGCAAAAATTATGGCTATGTGGGGAAATAAAACCAACTTTGGTATCGGTGTTGGGAATGCGCCAGTAGCGGGCTGGTCCGCCAGTGGTTTCTGCGCTGCTAATTAAATCATAGCGTGCTCTTAGAAGCTTCAAGGTGTCTTGATTGCTGACATAAGTCGAGTTGCGACTGTGATGCACTTCGCCGAGCGGCATTTCTTCAATAAATGAGATGTCTATACCTTGTTCAACTGCAAATGCGGTTAATGGCAATGCTTCGTCATCATTGACACCCCGCATCAGTAAACTATTGAGCTTGATATTGTAAAAGCCGGCTTGTTTAGCTGCGGCAATGCCGCGTAGTACTTTATCTAATTCTCCTACACGTGTGATTTTTCTAAAGCGGGCAGTATCAAGACTATCAAGGCTGATGTTGATGCGGCGTACACCAGCCTTTTTAAGCGCTTGCGCCTGATGCTCAAGTTGTGAACCGTTTGTTGTCACAACCAGTTCACGCAGACCGGATAATTGCCCAATCTCCTTGAATAGCCAGAGTGCGTTTTTACGCACTAAAGGCTCTCCACCAGTAATGCGCACCTTACTCACGCCTAGCGAAACAAAGACTTTAACCAAACGCGCGTACTCTTCGAGTGACAGCACTTCATCACGTGGCAGAAAAGACATGTCTTCTGACATGCAATACACGCATCTAAAGTCACAGCGATCCGTAATCGACAGGCGGATG
>DAIDAH010000337.1 GCA_027310735.1 Methylotenera sp.
GAGTCATCAACAGTACGCACAATGACTGGCAATTGTGGGTAGCTTTCTTGTACGATATGCAAAATCTTCATGGCAGCTCGATTATCGGCATAACTAATCACCAACGCCTTGGCGCGCGCACCGCCAGCTGCCTCAAGCACAACGCGTCGCGCTGCGTCACCAAACATAACGGTTTCACCTGCTGCCGCGGCTTCAATCACCCGAGATGGATCAATATCCAACGCGACATAAGGGATATTTTCTTCCCTCAAAAAGCGACCTAAATACTGCCCACTACGCCCGTAACCACAAATAATAACGTGATCATGCAAGTGCTTACCAACATCATCAATATCTTGTATTACCTGCCCGCTGTTGCGGCTATAGCTACTTACTAAGCGCCTTGCGATGCGTCCATTGTACTGAATCAAAAATGGTGCAATCACCATAGAGAGTAGCGAAGCTGCAAGTATGAGCTGTAAAGCCTGTCCATTTATCAGTTTTTGCTCAACTCCTAGCGCAAGAATAACAAAACTAAATTCACCCGCCTGCGCCAGAATTAAACCGGTTCGGATCGCGACACCTGCCTCATATTTAACCAGTTTAACGACCAAAGCCACGATAACAAACTTAAATAACAAGTAGGCAATTAATATCAACAAAACCAAGCCAATATTACTAAACACTTGCTGTACATTTAACAGCATCCCGACACTGATAAAAAACAATCCTAGCAAAATATCTCGGAATGGAGAAATATCTGACTCCACTTGATAACGATACTTCGTTTCTGAAATAAGCATGCCCGCAATAAAAGCACCCAATGCATACGATAAGCCAGCTAATTTAGTGGCAAATGCCAAAAGCAAAGTCACCATTAATACATTCATTACAAACAGTTCGCGTGAACGCTGCCCAGCAACTAAATTAAACCAAGGGTTAATCAGCCATTTACCAATAGTGAATAAGAATAACAACATGGCAGCAGCCTTCAGCATCGCCAAGCCCAGCACATCAGTTAAATTGGCACCACTCATGCCTAACGCTGGGATAAGCACCAAAATTGGCACTACAGCAATATCCTGGAACAGCAACACACCAATACTTAAACGCCCGTGCCGAGAATTCAAGTCTAGCCGCTCAGCCAAAATTTTAGAAACAATTGCTGTAGATGACATGGCCAAGGCAGCACCAATAACAAATGCTGCAGACCAACTAAGTCCAGAAAGCTTAGATATGCCCATAGCAAAAGCCAAGGTAGCAACAACTTGCGCCCCACCTAACCCCAGCACTTTTTTTCGCATGGCATATAGTTGCGGTAAACTAAACTCCAATCCGATACTAAACATTAAAAACACAATACCGAATTCGGCAAGTTCACGGTTTGCCTCTGTATTTGGGAGTAAACCAAAAGTGTAAGGCCCCAATGCCAGACCAACCAAAAAATAAGCCAACATAGCTGGTAAGCGAAGCGCTCGAAACAACGCCACACCGAGTACAGAGCTAATAAGTAGAATTAATATTAATGGTAAGGTTTCGAACATACTGTATTAAAAAAATAAGAGGACTTTTGGTTATTATTCTCCATTGTTTCACATCGTGTGACTGCTTGGAAAAAAATTTTATTAGCAAAATTTATGCCCAATACTTAGCGCTCCTTGCAAATTCCACCTAAAATGTCTTTCTAATGACTTTATTAGTCAAGCATTCCCTTTTATACTAACTATTAATTACCCCAATTTAACCAGTCACGTGCTTAATAAACTAACCTAAACCAATGCCACCAGCAGCTATTGATAATCAGCCAACGCCCACCAACAATCCTAAAAAACGGCCAGTATTGGCATTGGCGCGAGATGTACTAAGCCTAGAGGCTAATGAAATCATGGCTCTTACTCAACGCTTGGATAACAATTTCAGCAATGCAGTTAATCTGATTTTACATTGCCAGGGCCGAGTC
>DAIDAH010000338.1 GCA_027310735.1 Methylotenera sp.
GGCATTGTTTGTCCTAGCGCAGAATTGTTTATTAATGACTTTCTACAGTTATTTTCGCTGGATGAGGTCTCTGTGGCAAAAATAATCGTGACGAGAGGCGAGGGTGCACGAGGCTATGCGCCACCAGCCATTACCATGCCAACACGCGTTGTAATTAAGTCGCCTTTACCAGCGTATGCTGCGCAGAATTATAAGAGCGGTGTTAATTTGCATCTATGTGAAACGCGATTGGCACATCAACCTAAATTGGCAGGCATAAAACACTTGAATCGTCTTGAAAATGTGATGGCACGTATGGAGTGGAAAGATGACTCTATTTTTGACGGGCTATTGATGGATCAAGAAAATAATGTCATTGAGTGCACTATGAGTAATATTTTTGCACGATTTGATGATCGACTTGTAACACCAGATTTAAGTATGTGCGGAGTTGCTGGTATTACCAGACAAAGCATCATTGGCATAAAGCAGACACTAGGGTTACATCTTGAAGTGTGTCAGTTACCTTTAAATCAACTTCTAGACGCGGACGAAGTTATTATTTGTAATAGCCTATATGGCGCATTTCAAGTGAGATCAATTGTCAATAAAACATGGGCCCAACAAGGGCTAGCATCAATTATAAGAAACATTTTTTCACATGATTAAGCGTATAAAACGTCGAATATTGCTGAGCTTAATGGTCGCACTCATACTAAGTGTTTGGCTGGTATATTACGCATTAATGCCATTGAAGCTAAAACCAAATAGTCAGGAAATCGTTATTCAGGCGAATAGCAGTCTTAGGAGTATAGCCAATCAGTTAGTCTCTCAAGGCGTATTAAAGGAGCCTTGGCGTTTTATTTTGATTGCGAAGTTGTTAAACAAAGCGCAGATTTTACAGGCTGGAAACTATACGCTGAACAAAAATATTTCCCCGTACCAATTGATACTTTCGTTGAATCATGGCAAAACGACGCAAGGCAGTGTAACTTTCATAGAAGGGCGTACTTTTGCTCAAATGCGAGATAAACTCGCTACCAATGATGCAGTTAAACAATCTATTCTCAATTTACCTGAGTCTGAAGTGCTCAGGCTGATTGGCTCGGAATACACTGTAGCCGAAGGTTTATTTTTTCCTGATACCTACTACTTTAATCGGAATACAAGTGATGTTACTTTGCTGCAACGCAGCTATGAGGCCATGCGGAATAAATTAAACAAAGCATGGATGGGTCGTGAAGAAAACTTACCGTATAAAAACAGTTACCAAGCGTTGATAATGGCATCGATTATTGAAAAGGAAACGGGTAAGGCAAGTGAGAGGCCAATGATTGCCGGAGTATTCATCAATCGGTTACGTATTGGTATGCGATTGCAAACGGATCCCACTGTCATCTATGGTATGGGCAGCCAATTCAACGGCAATATTCGTAAAAAAGACTTAACCGCCGATACGCCATATAACACTTATACTAGGGGGGGATTGCCGCCAAGCCCAATCGCCATGCCAGGAATGGCTTCTATAGAGGCTGCTTTACATCCAGCAAAAACAAAAGCGCTATACTTTGTTGGCAAAGGGGATGGTAGTCACGCATTTTCTGACAACTTAGATGAGCACAATCGGGCAGTTGTTCGTTATCAATTAGGAAGCTTAAAGCAGTAAATTATGGCAGGAAAATTCATCACACTTGAAGGCATGGATGGAGCGGGAAAGAGTACGCATATCCCTCGTATTATTGAAGCATTACGCACACGTGGGCATGAAGTGGTGTCTACACGTGAACCAGGCGGGACGCCTTTAGGTGAGCGTCTGCGAGAACTTCTTTTACACGAGAGTATGCATCCTGAAACCGAAACGCTACTGATGTTTGCTGCGCGTCGTGAGCATATCGAGAGTGTGATTGCGCCGGCATTGGCTCGAGGTGCTTATGTATTGTC
>DAIDAH010000339.1 GCA_027310735.1 Methylotenera sp.
GTTGAAGATCACGCTGTATTTCTATATTCAATAGCACAGGTCTCAACTCAGTCGCACATTTACTTAATGATGGCTCAGTATGTGCCTGCTGCATTTTGGCTAACAAAGCGGTCGCTTTTTGCTGCTGATCCGGCACGGCATGCAAGTGTGGAATAAGTACCAACTCAAAGGTTTTCAGCAGCATATCACGCCACAACTCTAATACTTTATTGCTACTACTATTAGCAACGGTGGCTGTAGCTTGTACACTTGCGGCAATCGGTGACTGGGTCACAGCAGCATCAATCACTTCTGAAGCCAATGCCTCAGACTCTCCACTACCGACACCCCAGGAGCTCATCAACGCTTGTATCTTCTGTCCCAAGACACTTGGATCACTACCAAAGTTACTCAAGACTTTGCTTAAGCCTTCTTTTTTGCGACTCAGCGTTACCCCTTTATGACTGACCTCTAATTGCTTTAATAAACTGCGTATCAATATAGACCAATTAACATCCATGGCGCCAGCACTAGCAGAATCAGTTACAAACAACTTGTGCAATTGATCTTCTAACTTCTTCCAATCCTGAGTTTCAACAAGTGGCGTGATTGCTTGTGCAACAGCAATGTACTTAGGCTGCTTTTTGCCAGCTTCATTCAGCACTTTTGCCAGCGACTTTCCTAACTCTAACGACTTATCAACCGATTTTAACCCTGCGATCTCATCATATACGCTACGGTAATTATCAGGGGTTGGCGGCAGCTTCCTCTGCACCAACTGCATTAAAGTTTGGCGGGCTAGTTCAATGGGGGTGCTTTTTTGTTCCATGGTGTTCGTTCCAAAATCTACCAACTAAATGCCATGGTCACTTAAGCGCCACCGCAAATCAAATACATCGCCATCATCAATAATCGTTTTATGCTAAAACAATTATATGTAGCAAATAGATAACAGCTAAGTTTAGCAGATAGATTAGTCGCATACTCAATCATGAGCTTTTAAATACGTTTATTCACTGCTTAAACCTTGTATAAAATTTGGCGCGATATGTCTGAAGTAAAAGCTTAAACAGTCGGCGTATAATACGGCCTAGTTTTTAACTTTAAGTGAATCTCATGCACATTACTACACGCCTTGAGTTTGATGCCGGACACCGTATTCCAAGCCATAAAAGCCAATGCAAGAACTTGCATGGTCACCGCTACGCTATTGAAATCACCCTTTCCGGTGACATTATTTCACGCGACAATACCTCCGAAAACGGCATGGTCATGGACTTTTCTGACGTAAAAGCCATCGCTAAAAATGCCGTAGTGGATGTGTGGGATCATGCTTTTTTGGTATACCAGCATGACACTGAGGTCTTAAATTTCTTAAACTCATTACCAAACCATAAAACCGTTATATTTCCGACGGTACCCACTGCAGAAAATATGGCTTTTGAGGCATTTAAGATATTACAAGCGAAATACCAAGACACCTTTGGTAACCACTTGAAACTTGAAAAAGTACGTTTATATGAAACACCGAATAGTTGGGCTGACGCACTCGCTTAACGTACTTTATTTTAAGCGTTACTCAGGACTCAAACCTTAAGCAAAATCCACACCTTACAAGCATTGTAACTCGGTCACCAAAGCATCACGCCAATCAGTCAATTCAACTGCGAAGTCGCTTTTAAGCTTAGTACAATCCAAACAAGAGTTAACTGGACGCACGGTAGGTGTCGGGAATTCCAGACTAGTAATTGCTTGAATGTTCTCGGGCTTCACTTTGAGAGACGGCCAACTACGAGTTGACTGCAATCGCTGATACTCTTCAACAATCGCTGTCGCAAACCCATGCCAAGAGGTTTGGCCTGCGTTCACTAAATGATAAACACCTGCAGGTTCACCTTGCCACCTGTTCATCACAGCAAATAC